>JAAFHN010000618.1 GCA_013298415.1 Comamonadaceae bacterium | reverse complement strand
TAGGTGCCTTCCAATAGCAATGCCACATCGGCGCTGGTCGCCCGACGCTGCAAATCGGCGTGTGCTTCGGTCATGTGGTTGCTGTTCAAAGGGGCAGGTCAACGGCCTGACCCGCCCAAAAGCGTGATACCTGCTTCACGCTGTAGGGCACGCGAGCGCTTTTGTTCACCCTTGTCATGTAGTCGCGCACCTTGTCGTACTCCGCGCGTTCAAAAAACAATCGAGCTGAAAGCTGGTGCACCCTCACGCTGTCGGCCCCCGCGTTTCGAGCCGCCTTGAGTGCGCGCAGAGCAACATCTGCCATTTTGAGCTCCGCCAGCACTTCCCCAAAGAGCAGCCACACGCCAGCGGAGCCTGGTTGCAGGACGAGGGCGCTTTCGCAATGGCCTTTGGCATGTTGTAGCGCGAACTCGCGGAGATCGCCTCTGGCGAGCTTGGTGTCTACCTGTTCCCAGTAAAGCTCGGCGAGCCGCCGATGGGCGTTGAAGCGCAGTGCCGCTTGCGCCGCAGCTTCCTGCGTGGATTCGCGGGCTGTCAAGGCATCAAGCTGAGCTTGTGCGTGTTGCAGCCTTCGCGTGATGTCTTTTTCCCAGGCATCCATCATGCTGTAGGCCAAAAGCCGAATGTCTTCCGCCGGATCGCCCAGCAAGCCTTGCAGCATGGGAATAGCAACCTTTGGGCGCATGTCTTGCACAGCGAGCAGCACGCGCAATTTGGTATCCACAGATTCATCGGGGCTGTTGAGAATCCGGCGCGCATAGCCTGCTCGCAAATCGGTGCTGGCCGCTTGGTCTTTTTCATTGGCCACGTACTGCGGTGTTTCGATCTCTACATACCGATCCGTGTTGATGCCCTTGGGAAATCGGCTGGCCACATGCACCACGAGCAGCAAAGCCAGCACACCCACCGCCGGCGCAAAAAACGCCATGCAAAACACCAAACCAATGCCCCAGCGATCCTTGCCGCTCTTGAATTGGCCGGGCAGCAGTTGCCAAGCGACAGCGGTGGCAATTGCACTTGCAAAGCCGTGCAATCCGAAGTAAGCCGCGAGCCGCCAATCCGATGTGGATCTGTCCAAGAGGGCCATGCTGGCCAGCTCGGCCGAAATCGCGGCGGTCACTTGCAGCCAGATGTTCATCTGCTCGCGCTCCCGCCAGCGATTGGTGCGCCTGACCAGTCACGCAGCGACTCCCAGGTGCTGTCATCGGCCAGCGACAAGCTCTGTGCCTGAATCTGCGTGCCTTCCTGCCTGCTGAGTTGATGTCCCACGGTTTCCAAAACGTTTTGCTCATGCTGCGTGAGTCGCCTGCGCCCCAAAAAAGGAGAGAGGGTCACGATGGCGTTTTTGCCCAAATGCCAGGCCATGGTGGCGTTCGCATGCAGTTTGGCAATCGATTCCAGAACAAAAGCCGTTTGTGGGCCGCGCGCCTGCCAGACAACACAGCCGCTGTCCACCCCGTGCACGCGGTGCAAGTGCTGCATCCAGGCAAACTCTTGCACCAGACCTTGGGGCGCATGGGGCCACGCTTTGAGAAGCGGCATGGCAAGGCTTTGGACCTGCTGCCATGCGGCATAGCCATCCACCAACACGTTCAAGTTGCGCAGGTTGTCGGCATTGAAGGCCATGAAGGGCAGGCGGTAAACCACCAGCGCGCCGTAGACCCGCTGCTCGCCGTCTTTCATCGGGCAAATCACAAGCGCCTGGTGGCCTGTGCTCAGGTCGCTCAGACGATCCAGGAGGTGAACCGCTTGCCCCGTCTCCACCGCCCGCTGAAGCATGGGATCTTCAGGGGCAAGCTCAGGACACGTGCCCACGCTCGCAGCGCGGATGAGCCTGGCTCTTGGGCCATCGGTGTAGGCGTACAGCGCGCCGACTTCAATTTGGCTGTGAGCGGCCCAAAAGTCCATCATCAAGGTCGCGCCGGGCATCGCACCCCCCACTTCGCGCAGGGCATTGAGCTTGAGCTGCAGCTCGGCGAGCGCGTCGCGCAGGGTTGCTGGGCGCTCGACCATTTCAAACTCGAGCTCGTCGTGCGAGAGCTTGAGCAAATACAGACGCCGCGTGAGACGCTCGATGCGCTCATTCAGGTAGCGCATGGCCTCGCGTTGGCGTGTGGCACGGCTGCCCCACAAGCTGCCGAATTCGCCTGCAATGAGGGCCATGATGGCGCCACCCAAGAAGTAAAGACGCGGCAGCTCAGCGCTTGCTTCGTGCCAATG
>JAAFHN010000559.1 GCA_013298415.1 Comamonadaceae bacterium | reverse complement strand
CCGACCGGCTGCGAAACACCCTGGCAGGTGCTGCGGCCAAACAAAAACTGGAATTCGACGAGGTGTGGGAGGCCCGACGCAAAGGCATCCCAGCGCAACGC
This sequence comes from Comamonadaceae bacterium, assembly GCA_013298415.1. GTDB lineage: Bacteria > Pseudomonadota > Gammaproteobacteria > Burkholderiales > Burkholderiaceae_C > JAAFHN01. The sequence continues at coordinate 2,420 of JAAFHN010000559.1, read as the reverse complement.
TTTGGCAGCGCGCAAGAGTTCGGCCAAGTGTGTGCCTTTTTGTGCAGCGTGCATGCGAGCTACCTCACCGGGCAAAACATCTTGCTCGATGGTGGCGCCTACCCTGGCGCGCATTGAGCGAGAAGCCATTTAGCCCGACCGGCGAGCGCCATGCGCGTCTTGATCCTCACGCACAGCTACCAAGGCAACGGCGCAGCCCGCTGCCTGCTCGGCTTGATGCAACACTGGACTCAAGCGCGGGACTGGCAGATCGACGCGCTGCACGATGGCAACCCAGCCGATGCCCTAGAAATTCGCGAAGCGGGTGCCACGCCGGTGTTCGCCGCCGAGGTGAACGCCAAGCTGGATCAGTACCGATTCGCGTTGGTGAACACGCTGGTTACGGTGGAGCCCTTTTTGCCTGTCATGCAGCGCTTGCCCACGGTACTCTGGGTGCACGAGGGCCGCGTGCTGATGAGCAACACGTCTGTGCCGCCGCCAGTGTGGTCTCAGATTTTTTCGCTGCCGCGCTTGCTGGTGTTCCAAAGCCCCTGGCAGATTGATCGCATGTTTGCGAGCTACTTGGCTGATGTGCCGAAAGAGCGTACCGCGCTTGTTTACAACGGCTTGCGGCCCGAAGCAGCTGCACAGTCGACCAATTGGCAAACCCAGCGCGCCACTCGCAAGCAAGCGCGGGCAGCTGGCTCGCGCGCGCAAGTGATGTGCTGCGGCTCGGTGATTCCGCGCAAGCGGCCCAACGATCTGCTTGCCGCCATGAGCGCCCTGCCCCAGCTACACGCCCAGGCGCATTTCATCGGCACTTTGGCCCACATGAACTTGTTTGCCGATGCCGGATTTCGCGCCGAGCATCAGCAGTACGCCAGCGCCCCCCACCCCGAGACCGCGCGCTACCGATTCCACGGCGAGCTGCGCTTTGAGGCCACCCAATCGCTTCTGGCTCAGGGCGATGTGCTGGTCTCGTGCTCTAGCGATGAATCACAAGGCATGGCGAGCTTGGAGGCTGCCTGCCACGGCCTGCCTTTGGTGCTGAGCGATCTCGAATGCTACGAAGGCATTTGGCGACACGGCTACAACGCGCTGCTGTTTCCGGTGGGGCATCGACGTTTGCTCGCACACCAGTTGGCTGCGCTTGTGAATGATTTGGATCTGTGCCAAGAGCTAGGTCAAGCTGCGCGGCAGGTGAGCGAGCGCTTCGCTCATTCCCGATTCACCCGCGCGTTTGACGACGCGGTGGCCCAAGCAGGCCTAGCTTGAGACACAAACGCTACAATTTAGGTAGCATCAGATACAGAAAAATCCAAGACAAAACAGTCCTTTGCCCCAAAATTCTCAGATCACGAAGCGGTTTTGTCCCCTGTCACCACGATGGCATCGCACCACTGGGGCAGCATGAGCAGATTTTTTTCTGGCATGTCAACCACGCGGTAAGGCGGCTGGCCATCAAAGGCGCTGGCGAAAGCAGAGATCACATCCGCGGAGGTGCATTGCGCGTACTCCACGTAGAGCACAGGCAGGCACCTACGGATCACAGCGCTTGCGCCTCGCAAAGCATGCGGCTCCATCCCCTCAATGTCGAGCTTGATGATGACGGCGTCGTGCGCCAAGGCCGTTCCAAGTAAGTCATCCAAAGCGATGCTTGCCACCTGTTCCGCCTCGCTTTTGAGCCGCCCATCGAAGGCGCTGGCGCTGGGCAATTGCGCCGCAAGGGAGAAGCCACCGAAATTGGCCTGTTGCAGGGGATCGAATCGGGGCACGGTCACCAGCTCACCGCTGCGCGCACCCAGCACACGGTGCAGCGCGATCACTTCGCTCAAACTGTTGAGCGCCAAACTGCCACACAACTGGTAGTAGGTGCTGCGCTGCGCCTCAATCGCGTAGTGGCGCATTCCAGGCACACGCAAGCCGCCGACGGCCAAACTGTGCATCCCTACATTGGCACCACCGTCTACAAAATACAGCTTTCGCCCCTGGGCGTGCGACCAGCTGACGACCTCGCGCAGCAGTTTCAACTCGCTCTCCATCCACGCCCCAAGCATGCTGATGTTGTAGCCCACCACTGTGTCGTGTCGATTGATGATCATCGGGCCGTAGGTGCTTGGCGTCACAACGTTGTAGTACATGGCTAGGACGTCCCAGGTGGCAGGGTTCGACAGCAAATTTTGGGCAAGTGTGGCACATTGATGCCATCAACCAACCCCTGGAGAAACGATGCCCCGTGCCATTTTGATTGAGCAAGCTGGCGGCCCTGATGCCATGCAATTGAAAGACGTGGAAGTGGGCCAACCCGGCCCGGGCGAAGTGCGGATTCGTCACCACGCGATTGGCCTGAACTACATCGACATCTACCAGCGCTCAGGCGTGTATCCGCTGCCCATGCCGCTGCGCTTGGGCATGGAAGGTGCGGGTGTGATCGAAGCCGT
>JAAFHN010000163.1 GCA_013298415.1 Comamonadaceae bacterium | reverse complement strand
TCGGTGCGGCTGCCCTGGGTGGACCTTCCAAAACCACACGATGCCGAAACTGAAATGCTATCGCAAAAGTAGCATCAGATGCTTATTTGACATGGACAGTGATGGGTTTTTATCAAAACTCCGGCCTCAAAAGCCTCACTTGCGCATCAAAATCAAGGCCAGCGCAGCAAAGATGAGCGGCAGCGCAAGCCACACCCAGCCTGAGAGGTGTTCACCACCCAGGCCCACGCCCACCGCAAGCGCCACTGCCGGGTTCACAAAGGCGTAGCTGCCGGCCAATGCGGGGCTTGCGCGCTGCAGCAGCCACAGGTAAGCGCTGAGGGCAAGCATGGTGCCGAAGAGCAGCAGGTACACCCAGGCGAGCCACGCGCTTCGCGGCGCATCTAGCATGGCGCTGGGCTGCTCGAACGCGAGCGCAAGTACGGCCGCCAGCAATCCGCCCGCGAGCCACTGCGCGCCACTGGCCATGCTGCCCTGGGGCTGCTCAAGCCGACGCGAGGCATACGAACCCAGGCTCCAGGCCACTGGCGCACCAAATGCGCAAAGCGCACCCATTGGCGTGGCCGAAAAGTCGCGCTCCAACGCCAAGAGAAGCGCGCCGCATGCGCCTAAGCCCAGGCCCGCCCAAGCCGAGTGGCTCACGCGCTCGCCGCCCCAATGCGTCCAAAGCGCGAGCCACATGGGCATGGTGGTCACCACGGTCGCCATCAAGCCCGAGCCAATGCCGTGGCTTTGCGCAAAGCTCACCAGGCTCATCGCCGCGCATGCCATCAAGCCGCCCACCACCGCAGCATTGCGCCACTGCAGCCGCGTGGGCCAGGCATGGCCATTGAACCATGCCCAAGCCATCATCAAAAGCCCCGCCAGCACGAAGCGCGATGCGTTTTGCGACAGGGCAGGCATGTGCTGCACCACATACCCAAGCGCGAGGTAGGTGGTGCCCCAAACCACATAGACCAGCATCAATGCCAGCGCGATTTGCGCCCCGCTTGCAGGCCCGGATGACGAGGCCGCAGCCCGTACATTTGTTGGCATATTTAGGAAACGTTCGTAGATAATCTGGCAAAAACAATAGTTGCCAAGAAAATTGTAAGGCGAAAATGCCATCTTCTCCAGAATTCTTCCTGCCCGATGCGATGGACGCCAAAATTTTGTCGGCTCTGGCGATGGACAGCCGACGTTCTTACGGCGATGTGGGCGCAGAGGTGGGGCTTTCTACGGCTGCTGTGCACGAGCGCGTGAAAAAGCTCATCGAGCGCGGCGTGATTGAGCGCTTCAGCCTTGCCGTGAACCCTGAAAAGCTGGGGCTGCATTTCACCGCCTTCGTGGCGATTCGCAGCGAGCGCGCCCAGGCGTGCCAGGACGTGGCCGCACGCTTGGCCGAGTTGCCCGCGCTGCTGGAGCTGCACAGCGTGGCAGGCGAATACGACTTCATCGCCAAGGTGCGCACGCCGCACGCGAAGGCGCTGGAAGCGGTGCTTTACCAAATCAAAGGCATTGAAGGTGTGGCCCGCACCACCACCACCGTGGTGCTGAGCACGCCGTTTGAGGGCCGCCCCATGCGGGCGCAGGTGGCGAGTTAACGCTACCTTTTATGTAGCATTACATGCAATGAATACGAGGACAGTGAGCTGATTTGAGTAAAAATTGGCTCAAAAGAGCCCTCAAAACCACCTACCCAGCAGGCTTCGGAAACACCAGGCCCTGCAGCCCGAGCATCTTGGGCGCTTCAAAAGGCTGCCAATCACCCGGCGGCTGAGCCAAGCGATCAGCCACCGCCCACCACGCGCTTGGGTTCAGGCCAATGCCGAAATGGCTGGCCACGACTTCCACGTTTTCCGTTTGCGCGTGGCCAGTGGCGCGGGCTTGGATGCTGCCTTGCCAAGCCACGATGCCGTCGGTTTTGGAGTAAATCGACGTGGTGGGCACGGGTGGTGCCACTGGCAAGTCAAAGCTTTGCCGCTCACGCTCCACGTTGCGCTGGCTCACCAGCTCATAAAGCCGCCAAGCGTTGGTAGATTTCGGGGGGCCGGAAAACGGTGTGCCGAGCGTGATCACGCAGCGCACGAGTTCTGGCAATTCTTTGGCAAGCTCCCGGGCGTAGATGCCGCCTAAGCTCCAGCCCACCAGGCTCACGGGTTTGCCGGTGCGCGCGAAAGCGGCTTGCACCTTCGCCCTGGCGGCATCGAGCACGCCCGCGCGCGGGCCAAAGTTCAAGCCCTGGCCCCAGCCTTCAGTTTGGTAGCCCAAACTGCTCAGGTAGCCGCGAATGGGCGCGGTGGATGCGTCGTTGGCACTCAGGCCGGGGAACACGATCACTGCATGCCCGTCGCCACGCGGTGCGCGTTGCAAAAGCGGCCAGGTTGGCAGCACGGCACCGAATTCCCAAAACCCCCTCAGCTCCATCGCCAACAACAGCGCGTTTGGTGGCCCCAGGTCGCTCAAATCAGCTGGGGCTTGGTTGCGGGTGCTCATGAGCATCGAATGCCTTGTGTCGTTAGGGATATCGTGGGGCGACCGAGCTGCTACCGCATTTTTGGGTATCGGACTGCCGCGCATTGTGGCGCAGCAATTGGGCTGCGCCGGTGTCAGCTTCTGCGTTTTATCGGCTTTAGAGTCTGCTACAGGTTTTGCAGTCTCTACCGAGACAAAACCCCGGGTTTCTACGCGCAGCCGGGACTGTGCTTACAGCGGTTTGCCGAGCTCATGCCTGCGCTTTCTGCGGCCTACACTTGCTGTCATGCCACACCTTTGCCATCGCCGCAGTGCATTGAAAGCCGCTTGCGGGCTGGCCGCATCTGCTTGGCTGGGCACAGAGGCGGCGGCGAACGGGCAAACAGTTCGTGTGGCGGTGGCCGCGAATTTCGCAGCCACGATGCGCGAGCTGGCCGCCTGGTTTGAACGCGAAACCGGCCACAGGGTGCTGGCCGCCTATGGCTCAACTGGCAAGTTTTACGCGCAGCTCACCCAGGGCGCGCCCTTCGATTTGCTCTTGGCCGCAGACACTGCCACGCCGCAGCGGCTGGTGCGTGAAGGCCTCGCGCTCGCTGCCACTCGGCGCACGTATGCCACAGGGCGATTGGTGCTCTTCGGCAGCGACGCTGCCCTGGTGGACTCAAAGGGCGAAGTGCTTCGCAGCCAGCGCTTTCAGCGCCTGTCGATCGCCAACCCCAAAGTCGCGCCATATGGCCTTGCGGCCGAGCAAACCCTGCGCGCCTTGGGTCTGCACTCCGCAATGCAAAGCCGCATCGTGCGGGCCGAAAGCGTGGCCCAAGTGATGCAACAGGTGCTGAGCGGCAATGTTCAGCTCGGCTTCGTTGCGCTTTCGCAGATCAAGGGCAAGGCCGATGCGCCCAAACGATCGTCTTGGCTCGTGCCCGCCGAGCTTCACGCGCCGATTGAGCAAGGCATGGTGTTGCTGAGCGCCGCAGCCGCCCAGCCCGCAGCACTGGCCTTGCACGCTTGGCTGCTCACCGAGCCTGCGCGCTCAGTGATGCGCAAGTTTGGCTACACATGAGCGCGCAGGCCGTGTTCACCTACGAAGCGGGCCAAGCGATTTGGCTCACGCTCAAGCTGGCGACCATCACCACGCTCTGCCTCTTGGTGCTGGCCACGCCACTGGCTTGGTGGCTGGCCCACACGCGCTCGCGCTTTCGCGCTTGGGTGAGCGCCGCCGTTGCGCTGCCTCTGGTGCTGCCACCCACGGTGCTGGGCTTTTACTTGCTGGTGCTGATGGGGCCGCAAGGCTGGCTGGGCCAGCTCACCCAATCGCTGGGCGTAGGCGTGTTCAGCTTCAGTTTCACGGGCTTGGTGCTGGGCTCCATCGTGTTCAGCTTGCCCTTTGCGGTGCAGCCGATGGAGCACGCTTTTGAGCGCATGGGGCCACGCCCAATGGAGGTGGCGGCCACCCTGCGCGCATCGCCTTGGGATGCGTTTTGGCACGTGGCTTTGCCGCTGGCGCGCGGCGGCTTGGTCACCGCAGCGATCCTGTGCTTTGCCCACACCGTGGGCGAATTCGGGGTGGTGCTGATGATCGGCGGCAACATCCCTGGCGAAACGCGGGTCGTGTCAACCCACATTTACGGTTTGGTGGAGGCGGGCGAATTTGCGCAGGTGCATGCGCTGGCTGCGGGCTTGGTGGTGTTTTCGCTGACCGTGCTGATGCTTTTGGCACGGGCCAAGCGGCAAACCGACCGTGTTGCGACATGAGCCGCGCACAAATCAAACTTGAGCGCTCAGGCTTCACGCTGGACGCCAATGTGTGTTGGCCAGACCTCGGCATCACAGCTTTGTTTGGCGAGTCTGGCTCGGGCAAAACCACGTTTTTGCGCTGTGTGGCGGGTTTGGAGCGGGCACCGGGCGGTTTCGTCGAGGTGGCGGGTCAAACCTGGCAGAGTCCCTCTCCACCGCTTTGGCTGCCCACTCACAAGCGACCGCTGGGCTATGTTTTCCAAGAGGCAAGCCTGTTTGAACACTTGGACGTGCGCGGCAACTTGGCCTTCGGCATGAAGCGTGCGGGCACTGATGCAGCAAGCCTCGCGCCGCTGCTCTCGCTCCTCGGCATCGAACATCTCCTGGATCGCAAGGTGCAAGGCCTCTCTGGCGGCGAGCGCCAGCGCGTGGCGATTGCACGCGCTTTAGCAACGAAGCCTAAGCTGCTCTTGCTCGACGAGCCACTTGCAGCGCTGGATGCTGCGCGCAAAGCTGAAGTGATGCCCTGGCTGGAAAAGCTGCGGGACGAATTGAAAATCCCGATGCTCTACGTGACGCATGCCATCGACGAGCTCACGCGCTTGGCAGACCACGTGATCGTGCTTGAAGCTGGCCGCGTAAAGGCACAAGGAAGCTTGGCTGAGTTGCTGCCGCGTTTGCAGGGCCACACAGCGCTTGCCAATGCGGCCAGCAGCGTGGTCGAAGCCCGTGTGGTGGAGAAAGACGACACCTGGCATCTGGCCCAGGTGCAGGCCGTGTCTGAGCACGCCTCAGCACCTTGCTTTTGGATTCGCGATGCGCGCTATGCCATCGGCCAAAAGCTGCGCTTGCGCATACTCGCTCGCGATGTGAGCGTGGCGCTTTCGCCTTGGCCGCAGAGCAGCATGCAAAACCAGATGCCAGCCCAGGTGGCGAGCCTTGAAATCGGCTCTGATCCGACTTACTGCGTGGTGGGCCTGGAGAGTGGCGGCACGGCGCTGAGCGCGCAAATCACATCCCGGGCAGCAGCGCAGCTGAAGCTTGCCTCCGGCCAACCCGTTTGGCTGGCAATCAAGGCTGTCGCGGTGCTCTGAGTGCGGCGCGCTCTCGCGCGCAAATGGAGCTTGCCGCGTTCAGATGGGATGGTCCAACGAGGGGATGCAGAGGCCCGCATCCAGGCCTAAAGTTGCTCACGTGCACCGCTGAAAGATTTTCGCTGCGGCGAGGCGCTCCAACCCCACATCCTTGAGGACTCATCATGGCATCCATCGTCAAAACACTGCTGCTGGCCATCGGCCTGCTTCTCGGCACTTTAGGCATCACACCTTCTGCGCACGCGCTGATTCGCTCGGCACACTCAGCAAGCCATTGCTGGGACGCAGAAGGCGGCACGGTGAGGAACGGCGCCAAGATCATTCTGTGGCACTGCCATAACCGGGGCAACCAACAGATTTGGCTTGACTTCAAAGGCGATCACTTTCAAGCCAACGATGGCAACACCTATCGCCATGCGGTGATTCGCTTTGCAGGCAGCAACCACTGCGTGGACGCAGCCAGTCTGGAGGTGCGTGACGGCACCCAATGCCAGCAGGCCTTGACACGCTCCTTCGGCGGCAACCGCTACACCATCCAACAAGTAGGCGGAGTGGGCGACAACTCGCGCTGCGCGATGAGTACCGTCAATAGCGAGTTTTCCCACATCATCCCTGGGGATCGGGTTTTCATGAGCGAGTGCCGCAAAGGCGGCCTCAGGGGCGATGTGCTTCAGTACTGGTTTGTTGAGCAGTGACACCCGCCGCGCGAACGCTAGCTCCGACTCTCCCCTGAATCTCAGCAATCAACAGGAAAAATCATGTCATCCCTTTTCAGGAAAGTTTTAGGCATCGCAGCCACGCTCATCGCCGCGCTGATGCTCGCCCAGCCCGCTCACGCGCTGATTCGATCAGCCAACACACTTCACTTTTGCTGGGATGCAGCGGGTGGTCACGTCGCATCGGGCGGCTCTTTGGTGATTTGGCATTGCCACAACCGAGGCAATCAGCAGATTTATTTGGATTGGCAGGGCAGCGAATTCACAGCGCAGGA
>JAAFHN010000246.1 GCA_013298415.1 Comamonadaceae bacterium | reverse complement strand
GAGGAGGAGATCCTGGTGGTTGAGGTGTGATGGGAGCAGGAGCGGGGCTAGAGGTGCCACCGCCGCAACCTGCAATACTCCCAGCAGCAATCGCAAAAGCAACCGCTATGCAAGCCCATACCGCCCTTGTGTCTTTACCCTTCGGTGCCATGCTCGTCCCTTCAATGTTTGAGCGCCCTGCGCGCTCAAAAGTTACTTTTGAGCTCTTCGGAGGCGAGAGTTAGAAGCATAAATGAGGTCAAGAAAGCGCGCATCCCCGTTTTTGGGGAAGTCGGCAAAAAGGCCAAAAATGCCTGGGGTTTTCACCCAATCTATGTGCCGGTTCACCGCGATTCGTGCAACTCGCACGATTCGCGTGATCTGGACTTGTCCCACGGCTCCACTTGTCAGCTGCTGCCCACTCGCATAGCAATGCAAAGCTCGACTTCAATGGCCTTGAGTCTGGTCAGCGATCAACCCTGTCCACGCCAATTGCATATTTGGTGGCCTTGCCCTGGCCCTGCACCCTTAGCAGCCCAGCGGCCAGCAGCTGGGTTAGGTCGCGGGTGGCGGTGGCTTTGGAGGCACCGGTGAGTTGCATGTAGTGCTCGGCAGCCAGCGTGCTGGGCGCTGTGTGCTTGGTGGGGGCGTGGGCATTGCTGGCTTGCAGCAGGCGCGCTATCACTTTGTGCTGCCTGGGGTTGATGCCACGCGGGGCGGCGCGCTGCCAGAAGGCTGCGGTGGCTTGGGCGTGGGCGATTGAGCCGATCGTGCGTTTGCAGCCGCGCTGAAACACAGCCACGAACCATTGCACCCAATCGGTCACATCCAGACCGGGCCTTTCTGCCCTGTCGGGCAAAGGGGACGCGTGTTGCGCTGCTTCAAGCTGCGCGTAGTAAGCCTTGCGCTCTTGCTGGATTTGGGTAGAAAGCGAGAAGATGGGCTCAAGCACGCCGGTTTCTTGCGCGAGCACGTAGTCGGCTAAGGCGCGGCCCACGCGGCCGTTGCCGTCTTCAAAGGGGTGGATGGTTTCAAACCACAGGTGGGTGATGGCCGCGCGAACGATGGGGTCAAGCCGCAGGGCGGAGTTTGCGGCGGCAGTTGCAGCAGGCGCTGTGGCATTGAGCCAAGCCAGAAACTGGGTGACTTCTTGCGGCACTTGAGTCGAAGCTGGTGCGGTGTAGCACACGATTTCTCTACCACTGGCCCGCCCACGATTTGCATCGGCTCGGCGTGTGTGCGGAATTTACCCAGCTCGATTTGCAGCTTGGCAGGCCGCAGTGCGTTGCCAGGAAATAGCCAACTTTGCCATTCACACATGCACTCGGCGCTCATGGGTTGCTGGGCATGGCGGGTGGCATCGGCCATCACGCGCACCAGGCCATCCGCTTCTTGGTCGTTGCGTGCGGTGGCAGCAAACCCCAAGCGCTTGCCCACAGATGAGCGCACTGCTGCTTGATCGAGGTTTTGCCCCTCGATTGCAGAGGTGGAAAGCGCCTCTTGAGTCCACAGGTCTTGCGCCATGCCGGGGCCGAGTGCAAAGCCGAGGGCTTGCATGGCTGAAATCGTTTGTGTTTTTGCTGAGTGAGCTTCTGCAAACGCGGGAGCTAAAGCATCTGCGCGCCACGTGAGCGCTGGCCATTCGGCCCGCTTCCAGATGGCAATGCGGGCAAGGCGTTCCTCAGAAGTAAGCGCTTTGCTGGAGGTCATGAGCCGCATTGTGACGAAATACGGCTCAAAATCTGAGCCGTATTTTCAAAAAATGCGGCTCAGAGCGCGCAAACCTTAGGAACTCTCAAACCCAAGCGGCCAGCGAGGCTTCACGCTGAAAGCGTAGTCGCAACTGGCTTGCGCCTTGCCGCTTTGCAAGCGCATGGCCGCTGCCAGCGCGATCATTGCCCCGTTGTCCGTACACAGGGCAAGCTCGGGGTAGTGCACCCTTGCGCCGAGCTTTGCAGCCCCTGCGCTCAAGCGCTCGCGCAGCGATGCATTGGCTCCTACACCGCCGGCCACCACCAGGCGTTTCATGCCAGTTTGCTTTATCGCAGCCAAGCTTTTGGCCAGCAGCACATCCACGATAGCGGCTTGGGTGCTCGCGGCCAGGTCTTTGCGCTGAGCGGCATGCAGCGCTGCCATACCACCGAGTTTGTTGACTTGCGTGAGCACAGCGGTTTTGAGGCCTGCGAAGGAAAATTCGAGGTCTTTGCTGTGCAGCAAGGGGCGGGGCAGGGCGTAGGCCTTTGGATTGCCATGCGCTGCCAGTTGCGAGAGTCTGGCCCCACCTGGGTAGGGCAGGCCGAGCAGCTTGGCGGATTTGTCAAACGCTTCTCCGGCTGCATCGTCAATCGTTTCACCGAGCAGCTCGTAGCTGCCCACTTCGCGCACGGCCATGAGCTGCGTATGACCGCCTGAAACGAGCAGGGCTACGAACGGGAACTCGGGTGGATCGATGCTCAAAAAGGGGCTGAGCAAATGGCCTTCCAAGTGATGTACGCCGAGTGTGGGCTTGCCAAGCGCTGCGGCAAGCGCGCAAGCCACGCCCGCGCCCACCAGCAGCGCGCCCGCTAGACCCGGGCCTTGTGTGTAAGCAATGCAGTCCACTTCAGCCAGAGACACGCCTGCTTGCTCAACTGCCGCTCGCGTGAGCGGAATCACGCGCTGAATATGGTCCCGGCTCGCAAGCTCTGGCACCACGCCGCCATAGGCTTGGTGCATGGCAATTTGGCTGTGCAGAGTGTGCGAAAGCAGCTCAGGGACTGCTGCTTCACGCGTGCGCACCAGCGCCACGCCGGTTTCATCACAGCTCGATTCAATGCCCAGGATCAACATGGGCTGCAAGGATACCGAAGCAGGCAGCCGTTTGAACGCAGAGTTCGCAAAAGGGATCCGAAAGACGCAGAGTCAACCCGTTGAGATCAATGCGATATCAAATGCGTAGCAACAAGTGTTGAAAACACATGGACAGAGGAGGCAAATGGCTTCAAAAAGCTCTTCTGATTCCCTTCTTTGGCTTGCCCTTTGGCTGTTCCTTCTGCGAACTCTGCGTTCAAAAGGATCCCGATCCCTACCCCCTCGCCCGACCACCCTTCTCAGCCCAAGTTCTCGTCCAGCGGATTTGCACACGGCGCAGCATGATGAGCACGATGACTGCGAGCGCAGCGAAGGCTACGAATCCCCACAAGTACGTGCCTGCGAGCTGTTTGCTTTGCCCCATGGCATTAGGCAAAAAGCCACCGCCGAGCGCGCCTACTTCGCCGATCATGGAGCCTGCCACTGCGGTGGTGAGTGGCCAGCGCAAAGGCACGAGCTGAAACAGGGCCCCATTTCCCGCGCCAAGTGCTGCGAAGCAGAGCATGAAGAGCAGCGTGGTGACGGCGAGCGATTGGCCAGCCAGGCCGCAGGCCACCAGGGTGGCAGCTACCACCAGCAACACGCCTGAGAGAGTGTTCACGCCCCCAATTCGATCGCTGATGTAGCCGCCCACCACTCGCACCGCCGAACCCATGATGGTGGCAAGCATCGTGAGCTGGCCAGCTTCGATTTTTGTGACCTTGAACTGGTCGTAAAAATAAGTTGGCAAAAAGCTCGCCAAGCCAATGAAGCCACCGAAAGTCACGATGTAGATCAGGCTGAAAATCCAGCCGTCTTTCTCAAAGAGGCATGAGATGTGTTGGCGAAAGCTCTGGTGCTCGCGATCCGGCGGCTCTTTGGCAAACACCCACATCACGATCATTGGCAAAACCATCGTACAGGCGGCCAAGCCATAGACAGCCGTCCAGCCAAATTTCGTGGCCAGCGGCGGCGCAAAAAGCACGGCCAGCACCGTGCCCGAATTCCCCGCACCTGCAATGCCCATGGCCAAGCCTTTGTACTTGGGCGGGTACCAGCCGCTGCCCAGACTCAAGGCCACGCCGAAGCTCGCGCCCGCAATGCCGAGCAGCACGCCCATGGCAATCACGTCGTTGTAGCTCTTCACGTAGAAAAAACCGAAGGCCAGTGCTGCCACGATCAGGCTCATTTCCACCATAGCGGCGTTTTTTCGGCCGATGTATTGCGCGAGCACCCCCAGAGGAAAACGCATCAGCGCCCCTGCAAGGATCGGCACAGAAATCATGAAGCCCTTTTGCGCAGCGTTTAGCCCGAAGGATTCGCTGATGAAAGGTGCCATCGCGCCATTGAGCACCCAAATGGCAAAGCAGAAATCAAAGTAGAGGAATGAAGCGAAGAGCGTGGGCCAGTGGCCTGCTTTCAAAAAGGCTGCGCGCTGGGAGCTCGGGGCGCTGGCTGAGGAAGATGCGTATGCGGTCATGCCCCTTGGGGTGCAACATCCATGCCAGCGTTAGGGCTTCTTTAGGAATTTCAAAAAAGATAGCAAAGAATGTAATGAATTCATGGACAGAGCGACTAAAAGGCCTGATTAGGATCATGCCTCAGACAGAAACCCGTTCGCCCTGAGCTTGGTCGTTGGGCATCGCCAGAGGCTTCGGCAGGCTCAGCCCGAACGGACGGGGTGGCGCATCCGAGGCAGGGTCCTAATCAGGCTAAACGGCAAAGAAAAGACTAGCGCGTGGGCAAAAACATGAGCCAAAACACCAAGAGCAGGTTCAGCAGCACGCTCATGCTCAGAGCGATGCGGTATAGCGCCATCGGATCGCGCTGGGCAAGGCTCCGTGCGCCATCGTGGTGCAAGGGGCGGGCCGCGCCCCGCTCTAGTGCGAGCAGCATTTCCTCGGCGGTTTCAAAGCGCTCTGAAGCCTGGCGGGAAATCGCTTTGCAGACCACGTGGTCCAGCCAAATGGGTACTTGCGGGTTGTGGCGGCTGGGCGCGGGGGGGTCTTTGTGAAAGCGGCCTGTTTGGTAGGGCAGCACTTCGCCGTAAGGTAAGCGCAGGGCGAGCGCTTCGTACAGCGTCACCCCCAGGGCGTAGAGGTCGCTGCGCTGGTTGGCTGGCTCGGGTGGCGCGTCCAGGCCGTTCACATCAAAGCCCCATTGTTCAGGGTTCATGTAGCTCGGTGAGATCGG
>JAAFHN010000455.1 GCA_013298415.1 Comamonadaceae bacterium | reverse complement strand
CAAGAGAAGGCCCCTATCAACGCCCCGAGAAGCGCAGATTTGGGCGGACAAGGGCGTCGCACTGTTTGAGCGACCAAAGGGAGCGAGTTTGCGACGACCCCGCTCAAATCGAGCATCGCAGGAAAAGGCGTTCATCGGGGCGGCACTTTTGCTTACTTTTGCTGCCGGGCAAAAGTAAGTCGCCCGCCGGGGCGAGACCCGGCCTGATCAACTCAAAACAAAGATGCAAACCCAAGAACACCCACCCAGCCCCGTGCGCGGCGCAGAATGACCTGCGCGCAACCAGGCAACCCCTACAATCAACTACTTTGTTCAAAAACAAAGCTAAAAAATGACCGCTTGGGTCTTGCCAGATCACATTGCTGACGTGTTGCCCGCCCAGGCGCGGCACGTGGAAGACTTAAGGCGCAAGCTGCTGGACACCGCTCAGGGCTACGGCTACGAGCTGGTGATTCCGCCGATGCTGGAGCATTTGGATTCGCTGCTCACAGGCACAGGCGAGGCGCTGGATCTCCAAACGTTCAAACTTGTCGATCAGCTTTCGGGCAGAAGCCTCGGCCTGCGGGCCGACACCACGCCGCAAGCCGCGCGGATTGATGCGCATTTGCTCAACCACAAAGGCTTTTCTCGACTCACCTACTGCGGCCCCGTGCTGCACACGCGGCCCGACAAAGCGCGATCCAGCCGCGAGCCTTTGCAGTTTGGCTGCGAGCTGTTTGGGGCCGAAGGCTTGGCGGCGGACGCAGAAATCATCGGCCTTGCCATCGATTGCCTGAAAAGTGTGGGCTTCACCGATTTGGTGGTGGACCTCGCCGATGCAGGCATCGTGCGCGCCCAGCTCGCGGGCGTGATGGCCGCACCTGAGACGCTGCGGGGCATTCACGAGGCGCTCTCGCGAAAAGATCGCTCGGCGCTGCAAAGCCTGACCCAGGGCTTCAGGCCTGAAGTGCAAGCCGCCGTGTTGGCCCTCACGCAGCTCTACGGCGGCGCTGAAGTGCTTTTTGAGGCTAAAAATGCCCTTCTGTCCTCAACTTCATTGGATTGTTCGCTATCAAATTTGAAAAGCGTCGCGGATGCGGTCGCACCGCATGCCAAGGTGGCGTTTGACTTGGCAGACGCGCGTGGCTTGGGCTACTACAGCGGCGTTCGCTTTGCGATTTATTCACGCAGCGCCCAGGCCGCAGCGCCGCTCGCACGCGGTGGGCGGTACGACGAGGTGGGCGCGGTGTTTGGTCGCAACCGCGCAGCCGTGGGTTTTTCCCTTGATCTCAAAGACTTGGCCACTGCCACGCAACTGCCGGAGGCCAAAGCCGCCATCCGCGCACCCTGGCAAGCTGCAAATCCGGAATTGGATGCTGCCATAGCCCGCCTGCGCAGCCGTGGCGAAACCGTGCTGCGCCTGCCCGAAGGCATGGCGGCAGAGGCGCAAGAATTCCACTGCGACCGCGAGCTGTTTGAAGCCAACGGTCAATGGGCTTTGAGGGCTGTGTAACCCCCCCCCCCAGCCCCCGACCCCCATTCCCATTTCCCCCTCTCCACCATGAACTTCAACTCAATCGCAGCACCCCTCGGCGTGGCAGGCCGCAACGTGGTCGTCGTCGGCACCCAGTGGGGCGACGAAGGCAAAGGCAAACTTGTGGATTGGCTCACTGAAAAGGCGCAAGGCGTGGTGCGCTTCCAAGGCGGCCACAACGCAGGCCACACCCTGGTGATCAACGGCGTGAAAACCGCGCTGCACTTGATCCCCAGCGGCATCATGCGTCCGGGCGTGAAGTGCTACATCGGCAATGGCGTCGTGCTGAGCGTGACCAAGCTGCTCGAAGAAATTGCGGGCTTGGAAGCTGCCGGTGTGGAAGTGAAAAGCCGCTTGCGCATCAGCGAAGCCTGCCCGCTGATCCTGCCGATCCACGCTGCGCTCGACATCGCCCGCGAGGCCTTCCGCGAAAAAGGCGGCACCACCAAAATCGGCACCACGGGCCGCGGCATTGGCCCGGCCTACGAAGACAAAATCGCCCGCCGCGCCTTAAAAGTGCAAGACTTGAAGCATCCCGAGCGATTCGCCGCCAAGCTGCGCGAGCTGGTGGCGCTCTACAACCACACCCTCACCGGCATGCTTGGTGCACCCGCGATGGAGTTCGATGCCATCTACGCCGAAGCGATGGCCCAGGCCGACACCATCAAGCCGATGATGGCCGATGTGTCCAGAGAGCTGAACGACGCCTGGCGCAGCGGCAGCAATTTGCTCTTTGAAGGCGCGCAAGGCACGCTCTTGGACGTAGACCACGGCACCTACCCCTATGTGACCAGCAGCAATTGCGTGGCGGGCAACGCCGCCGCGGGCGCGGGCGTGGGCCCCAGCATGCTGCACTACGTGCTAGGCATCACCAAGGCGTACTGCACGCGGGTCGGCTCGGGGCCGTTCCCCACCGAGCTGGATTGGGAAGTGGAAGGCACGGTGGGCCATCACCTGTCAGTCGTCGGCAAAGAAAAAGGCGTGACGACCGGGCGCTCGCGCCGCTGTGGCTGGTTTGATGCAGCACTCCTCAAACGCAGTGCGCAGGTCAACGGGCTCACAGGCCTGTGCATCACCAAGCTCGATGTGCTGGACGGCATTGAAAAAATTCAGCTCTGCACCGGCTACGAGCTTGATGGCGAGATCACCGACATCTTGCCGATTGGCGCAGACGACATCGCCCGCTGCAAGCCCGTGTACGAGACGCTCGCTGGCTGGACTGAGAGCACGGTGGGCGTGACTCAAATCGACAAACTGCCTGTGAATGCGCGCTTGTACTTGCAGCGCATTGAGCAAGTGTGCGGCGTTCCGATTGATTTGGTGAGCACCTCGCCCGACCGCGATCACACGATCATGCTCAGGCATCCGTTTTTGGCAGTTTGAGAGCCTTTCAAGCCAGGATTTTAAGCAATATTGCTCCTCTGTCCCGGTGTTTAAATGATTTGTTGCTACTCTTTTAGGAGTGAATGAAATGTTGACAGAAGACGGCAAGCACCTCTACGTGTCTTACGACGAGTACCA
>JAAFHN010000025.1 GCA_013298415.1 Comamonadaceae bacterium | reverse complement strand
CGTCGTCTGGCGTCATGCCCGGCACGAGCCCCGGCAGGATTTTCTCGGCCACGGGTGCCAAGAGCGGGATCACGATGAAGGCGATCTCAAAGAAATCGATGAAGCAGCCCAAGATGAACACCAAGATGTTCACCACCACCAAGAAGCCCCAAGCGCCGCCGGGAATGCCTTGGAACAAGTGCTCCACCCAAATGTGGCCATCGGCCGCATTGAATGTGAAGCTGAAGATCGTGGAGCCGATCAAAATGAACATCACAAAGGTTGCCAGCTTCGCGGTGTTTTCCAGGGCCTGCATCAGGAGGGAACCGCTCAAGCGCTTTTTGCCCATGGCCAAAATCAGCGCGCCGAGTGCGCCCATTGCGCCGCCTTCGGTGGGTGTTGCCACGCCCAAGAAGATCGTGCCCAACACCAAGAAGATCAGGATCAGTGGCGGCATGAGCACGAAAGTCACTTGCTCTGCCAGTTTGGAGAGCAGGCCCATCTTGGTTGCGCGGTTGATGAGGGCCAAGGCGAGGCCAAGGAGCGAGGCCAGGGTGAGCGACAGGATCACGATCTCGTCGCCCGGCGCAGGCATGGGGCGTTTGAGCAACGGGGTGAGAACCGCGTTGTGAACCTGAGCCCAGCCAAAGCCAGCCACGGCACACAAGATCACCAAGAAGAGCAGAGATTTGTGCCCCGATGCGCCATTGGCTTCTTTGTAGATGCGTGCCTCAGGCGGAAGCGGCGGCACCATCCCAGGCTTCACGATGGCAACGGCGACGATGAAGAGGATGTAGAGACCCACCAGCAGCAGGCCGGGAACCAAGGCGCCCGAGTACATGTCGCCCACCGAGCGGCCCAACTGGTCGGCCAACACGATCAGCACCAGCGAGGGCGGGATCGCTTGCGCAAGCGTGCCAGACGCGGTGATGGTGCCGGTTGCGATCACGCGGCTGTAGCCGTAGCGCAGCATGATCGGCAAGGAAATCAGGCCCATTGAAATCACTGCCGCCGCCACCACGCCCGTGGTAGCCGCCAAAAGTGCGCCCACCAAAATCACAGCAATTGCCAAGCCGCCGCGCAGCGGGCCGAACACTTGGCCCACGGTTTCCAATAAATCCTCGGCCATCCCGGATCGCTCCAAGATGATGCCCATGAAGGTGAAAAACGGAATCGCCAGCAAAGTGTCGTTTTGCATGATCCCGAAAATGCGCGAGGGCAGCGCTTGGAAGAGCGTGGCTGGGAAAAGCCCCGCTTCCATGCCGATGAAGCCGAAAAACAGGCCGGTTGCAGCCAAGCCAAAGGCAACCGGAAAGCCGGTGAGCAAAAGCATGAACAAGCCCGCAAACATGAGCGGGACGAACTGCTGAGCAAGGAAGGTGGTTTGCATGGTGTTCAGGCCTTCGGTGCGGTGTTAGGCGTTGCTGCAGATGCAGTGGCTTTTTCAACAGCCAGTCGCTCTGCCAACTCTCTTTCAAGCCGCTCGGCGGCGATCTGGTCGTCTGATTTCGCTGCGTCGCCGCCAATCGGGTCGTCGATTGCGCCGCGCAAAAACGCAAAGCGTTTCACAAGCTCCGAGCAGCCTTGCAGCAGCAAGAGCGCAAAGCCAATCGGCACCAAGATGTACGCCGGCCAGCGGATCAAACCGCCTGCGTTTTGGCTCATTTCGCCGCTCGTGTATGCGTTCATGAAAAACGGCCAGGAGAGCTTCATCAAGAGGATGCACATCGGAAAGAGCACCAGCAAGATGCCGCCGATGTCGATCCAGTTGCGCGTGCGGGCAGTCAAGCGGGATGACACGAAGTCGATGCGCACGTGGGCGTTTTTCAAAAACGCACTGCCCGCGCCGAGCATGAACACGGCGGCAAACAGATACCACTGGATTTCCAGCAGCGCGTTGGAGCTCATGTCGAAGGCCTTGCGCACGATGGCGTTGCCCGCACTGATGAGGGTCATGGCCAACACCAGCCACATCACGAGTTGCCCCACCTTGAAATTCAGGGCGTCGATGCCCTTGGAGAGTTTGAGTAATCCTTGCATGGGATGTCCAGGAAGTGAAGGAAAGAGTGTGGCCGCATCCGCAGCGGCATCGCTGAAGCATCGCTGACGCACAGGCGAATTGCCCAGCCCATTGGTCGGGGTTAACCCGGATGGCTCTGCGTTTAGGATTGCGGGCATGAGCCTTGTGCCCGATACGCTGCTGGACAACCACCTTGCCACGCCCACTTTGCGAGACGCGGGGGCCGAAGTGCTTTCTCTGGCGCTGCTGGATGCGCGCAACCACAGCTTGCATGTAGCCAAGAGGATCTACCAATCGCTGGCCGCTTGCGCAGAGCGCGCGCGCGCAGAACGCGCTCGGGATGCCCTCTTGCTTCGCTTGGAAAGGCACGGGAGCCAGCTCGCCACTTGGGTGCAAGTGCCCTGGGAATTCAGGCCTGCGGCCCTGCCGAAAACCTGGGAAGCCTTGCAGACGGCTCTTTTGGCCAGCAGCGAGGGCATGCAAGAGCGCCTGATGGATGCCGCACCCGATTCAGAGAGTTTGGCAGCCTTTCGCGCGGCTCTTGAATTGGAAGATCGCCTGGGCCAAAGCCTGATTCGCATTGCCAACCAGTGGGCCAATGCCTGGGCTGAATCTGCGGGCAGCCGCGCCGAAGACGCGGCGCAGGTGTGGGGCACCGATTGGCCTGCGCCGCACGCACACGCCGCGCGCCAGCCGCTGTGGATGCCCGCCCGGCCGTGGACGCTGGGCCAATCTGCTCGCCTGTACGCGCGCCTCAGCGCCGAAGCCTTTGCCTGGCACGACGAGTTGCACCACGACAGCGTGCGCGTGAATGAATTTGACATCGATGCCCAACCGGTGAGCTGGGGCCAATTCGTGGAGTTTGTGGACGACGCTGGCTACGACCGCGAAGAGCTCTGGAGCGCTGCAGGCTGGCTGTGGGTGCACCAAAACGGACGGCGCGCGCCTTGGGCTGTGGAGCAGTTGGGCGTGGCTTCAGGCGCTGTGCTGCAGCGCAGTTTTGGGCGGCTCACGCGCCGCGCTGGAGCGCATGCCTGCATGCACGTGAGCTACTTTGAAGCGGAAGCCTTTGCCCGCTGGGCAGATCGGCGCTTGCCCACCGAGCACGAGTGGGAAATCGCAGCCACTGTAGGCGCAGGCCAGGGCTTTCGCTGGGGCGATGTGATGGAGTGGACGCTGGACCGCTACCGCGCGGGGCTACCTCGGGCGGGCGAGTTTGCAGCTCGGCCAGACTTCTCAAACGGCACTGGCTCGCTGCAAAGCGTGCGGGGAGCCAGCTTTGCGGCCCGGCCGCGCAACAAGCTGGCTTGCGCCCGCTACTTCGCCGAACCCGAGCGCGACGACGCTTTCATCGGCTTTCGCACCTGTTCGCTCTGAGTCGGCGCGCCTGCTGAGGCCAGTTGAGCGTCTATTTGATGCTCAGTGAGACTGTTTTGGCGAGATATTGCCTATCTGTCCATTTATTTATTGCATCTGTTGCTATTGAAAAAATAGCAAATACAAGCGCATGCCATCCGCTTTTTCAGCCGCGCGGGAACTTTTAGATCAGCTTGCGCCATGCTTGCCAAGCCATGCAACAGTTCGTCGCATCCACCTCTGCCTACGGCGATGACGCCGCCTTGCTCAAGCGCATCGCTGCGGGGGATTCCAAGGCGCTTGCTTGGCTCTACCAGCGCGATGCACCCCGCATGTACCGCTATTGCTTTGCGATGGCGCGCGACGAGCAATTGGCGGCCGACGCGGTGCAAGACACCTTCGTGGATCTGGCGGCGCAATCCCAAGGCGCGGCTCACGCGCCGCGCTTAGCCTTTGACCCGCAGCGCGGCGCGCTGAACGCCTATTTGCTTGGCGTGGCCCGGCATCACTTGCTGGCTGCGCTGCGCGACGCTGGGCGCTTTGTGAGTGCCGATGCGGGAGCGGGCGAGGAGGGTGAGCCCTGGGAGCAAGCCACGGATGCCCACCACGCGCTCAATCCACTCGTGGCCCAGGTGGCAAAGCAAAGCGGCGAAGCGCTCTTGCGTGCGGTGGCCGCACTGCCTTTCGTGTTTCGCGAGGCCGTGGTGCTCGTGGACCTGCAAGAAACCAGCTACGAAGACGCAGCGCGGCTGGCTGGCGTGCCGCTCAACACGCTGAGAACCCGCTTGCACCGCGGCCGGGCCAGGCTTGCCCGCGCGCTCGCGCCAGCGCCCACAGCCGCAGCCGCAGCGCCCGTCGTCGGCCAAACCACCGCTGGGAACTCCAGCGGGCCTGAGTCGCCATAGCCCACAAGACATCCTCGTATGCAACAGCCCAACTTTTCAACCCCTGCCGATTCAACTCTGACCGACTTTGATGCTGGCGCGCAAACGTCGGCAGCCAAACACGGTGCCGACGCCAGCGAACCGCTGGCGCACGCCTTGGCGCGCGCACGCCATGCGCTGCACGCCACGCCGCTGCCTGCTGGCCTGCAAGCCCGCGTGATGGCTGCGGTGGCCGTCAAGCTTCCCCCTTCGCTTGACCTGGAGCCTGCCACTTCGCCGCGCTTTGCCTTGGCACCCCACGGCTCAGGCTTGTGGGCCAAGTTGCGCGCTTCGGTACGCAAGGGAGCCAAAGCAAGTGGCGCCAGCAGTTCGACGCATTCACGCCCCGTGCGCCACGGTCTGCGGGCTTGGGCAGCAAGTGCCGCGTCGATGGGTGTAGCGCTCGGCATGGTGTGGCTGCTGGCCCCGGCATCGCCTGCACCCACCGCGCTGTCGGCCGCGCCCTTAGCGGAGTTCGTGGCGCTGCCAGGCAGCACTTGGGCTGGGCGCGCTCAGTCTGCCGCGCCTTCAGAGCCCGTTTGGGTGATGCCGATGGACGTGCCGCGCGCCCAACTCGTGCGCTACGGACTGCCTTTTGACCCTGCCGACCCCACGCAGCGTGTGCGTGCCCAAGTGCTTGTGAACGCCCAGGGGCAAGCGCTTGCGCTGCGCATCGATTCGCCTTTGCCTTGATTTGAAGGAGATACGCCATGTTCCACCCATCCCTCGCCTCTCTTTCGCCTCGCCCACGCCACGCCGCCCTCGCGGTGGCATTGGGCCTCGCTTTTGCCTCCAACGCATGGGCAGAACCCGTTCAGCCACGGTCTGACAGTGAGTCCGTGATTTCGCCTGCTCTTGAAGCAGCGCCGGCTGATCCAGCGCATCTGCTGGTCGCACCCGGTGAATCGATTTTGTCCGCCACGGTGGGGGCTGAGTCAAGCACCAAGGCAGTTGGCGCAGGCCCCGGCGGCGGGGGCGCGAGCCTGCCGCCGCTTCCACCAGCATCGCCTTTGCCACCCATGCCCCCGATGCCTCCCTCCGTGCAAGCTTGGATTGGCAGCCCTCTAGGCTCAATGCAATCCCGTGAAGTGAGCGTCAGCATCGGCGGGCTGCCGCTGAACAGCCTCGCCGGGCTTGGCCAGCGCGTGGTGGAAGGCGCTGCGTTTTGTGCCGATGCGGTGACCGAATCCATCAAGCCGCTGAGCGATGGCAACCGCATTGTTCAGCGTAGCACCGCACGCCTGTGCCGCGATACCCAGGGCCGCACGCGCCAAGAAGTGGGTGAGGGCGCAAGCCGCCGCGTCTACATCCACGATCCGGTGGCCAAGCAGTTTTGGTCGATTGACGCTGCGCAAAAGACCTTCCAGCGCATGCAAGTGAGCAGCGATGGCACTTCGCGAACGAGCATGAGCTTCAGCTCCCGTGTGCGCGTGGGTGCTGATGGCAGCGTCGGTTCGCCCGCCAGTGCGGCGTTGCAAGGCGAGGGTGCAGAGGCGGATGTGGGCATGGCCGAGCGTGCGCGCGAGTCGGCTCAGCGCATGGCCGAGCGGGCCCGGGGGATGGCCAATCGCATCCGGGAGAGCATCAGCACCAGTTCGTTTCGGGAAGAGCGGGTCAGCAGCACGGAAGTGAGCAGCGCTCAGGGGCCGCTGGCCGGTAGCAAGAGCCAAGTGATGGTGCATGTGATGCCTGTGGCGGGCAGCAGCCACGGCTGGTCGAACCTTGCGCCCCTCGGAATCTCCAGTCTGCGAATGGTCAGCGCCTCACGCGGCACGCCGGTGGCAACAGCCTTGCCTGCTCGCGAAATGGAAGGCATCCGCGCCAATGGCGAGCTGAGCACCTGGACGATTGAGGCCGGCAAAATCGGCAACGAAAAACCAATCCGCATCACCCGCGAGGTGTGGACATCGCCTGAGCTGATGCTCACCGTGATGAGCAAAGACATCGACCCGCGTGAGGGCGAGCACCACTACCGACTCTCCAACATCAACCGCCAAGCGCCCGATCCCGAGCTCTTCAAAGTGCCAGCGGATTTTGCGGAGAAAAAGCGCTGATGCGTGCTTGCGTGAGGAAGCCAAACTGGATGTGAAGCCTTCGCAGACGAAGTTCCGTTCGCCCTGAGCTGGATGTGAAGCCTTCGTGGACCAAGTTCCGTTCGCCCTGAGCTGGATGCGAAGCCTTCGTGGACCAAGTTCCGTTCGCCCTCAGCCTGTCGAAGGGCACTCTACGGGGACTCCGGCAGGCTTCGACAAGCTCAGCCCGAACGGAACAGGGATGCCTCAGCCCAAACGGAGCAGGGATGCCTGAGCCCGAACGGAGCAGGGATGCCTCAGCCCAAGCGGAACAGGGACGCCTCGGCCTACAAAACGTCGAGCTTGGCAATCGAGAGTGCAAGCCACTTCGTGCCGTGGCGGGGAAAGCTCACTTGGGCGCGGGCATCGTCGCCGCTGCCGTCGAGGGTGAGCACCTGACCTTCGCCAAACTTGTTGTGAAACACCTTTGAGCCTGCTTTCAAGCCCGCTGGAGCGGTTTTGGGCAGGTTTTTTGCGGCAAATTGGCTCACTGTCCCGGTATTTGCATCATCTGACGCTCTTACTTTGGTAGCGTCAGAACTCTGATCCCAAGGGCGCTGGTAGCCGGAGCCTTTGTTGCCAAACCCATTCCCATAGCCGCTACCAAAGCCGCCGCCGAAGCTGCTTTGAAACTGATTGGGCGGCAAGCCCATCGCGGCGTTGCGCTTGGGCGTGAGGAACTTGAGCGCAGCTTCGGGCAGTTCATCCAAGAAGCGGCTCTTCACGTTGTAGCGGGTTTGGCCGTGCAGCAGGCGGGTTTGCGAATGGCTGAGATAAAGGCGTTTTCTCGCCCGCGTGATCGCCACGTACATGAGCCGCCGCTCTTCTTCCAAGCCGTCCCAATCGGAGAGCGCGTTGTCGTGCGGAAAAAGCCCTTCTTCCAGCCCGCTGATGAACACGCAATCAAACTCCAAACCCTTGGCGGCGTGCACCGTCATGAGCTGCAAGGCATCTTGGCCGGCTTGCGCTTGGTTGTCGCCCGATTCGAGCGCAGCGTGGGTGAGAAACGCGAGCAGCGGCGAGAGCACTTCGCCCGTGGAATCAGGTGCTGCTGGCTCTTCTGAAGTGGGTGGCGCATTGGGATCCATACCCTGGCTCACAGGGCTTTGCGTCAGCGGGTTTTCAGGCAGCGCCTTCGCATGCCGCCCAAAGCCTTCGAGCATCGCAAAGCTCTCAGCCGCGTTGACCAATTCCTCCAAGTTTTCCACGCGGTCTTGGCCGTCTTTCTCGCTTTTGTAGTGTTCGATCAGGCGCGATCTGTCGAGGATCAGCTCAATGATTTCTCGCAGTGTCATGCCACTCGTTTGCTCGCGCAGCACTTGCAGCATGGCCACAAATGCCGTGATGTTCACGCCCGCTTTGCCGGTGAGCGCGGTGGCGGCGTCGGCAAGTGAGCAGCCTGCCGAGCGGGCAGCGTCTTGCAATTGCTCCACGCTGCGCGCACCAATGCCGCGCGGCGGAAAGTTCAGCACGCGGATGAAGCTCGTGTCGTCGTTCGGATTTTCCAAAAGCCGCAAGTAAGCAAGAGCGTGCTTGATCTCGGCCCGTTCAAAAAATCGCAGACCGCCGTACACGCGGTACGGAATTCCCGCATTAAAGAGAGCCGTTTCCAGCGTGCGGCTTTGCGCATTGCTGCGGTAGAGCAGTGCGATTTCGCTCCTTCGCACACCGGTTTGCATCACCTGCTGCGCTTCGTCCACCAGCCAGTGGGCCTCGGCCAAATCGCTCGTGGCCTCATACACGCGCAGCGGTTCGCCCAGGCCTTGGTCGGTGCTGAGGTTTTTGCCCAAGCGGCGCTTGTTGTGTGCAATCAGCGCATTCGCACTGTTCAAAATGTGCGCGTGGCTGCGGTAGTTGCGCTCCAGCTTGATTTGGTGGCGCACACTGAATTCGCGCACGAAATCCGCCATGTTGCCCACTTGCGCGCCGCGAAAGGCGTAGATGCTCTGGTCGTCATCGCCCACGGCGAACACGCTTTGCCCAGGGCCGCCGCCAAAGAGTTTGAGCCAGGCGTATTGCAGCTTGTTGGTGTCTTGAAACTCATCCACCAGCACGTGCGTGAAGCGGCGCTGGTAGTGCTCGCGAATGGCGGTGTGGTCGCGCATGATTTCGTAGCTGCGCAGCATCAGCTCGGCAAAGTCCACCACGCCTTCGCGCTGGCATTGCGCTTCGTACAGCGCGTAGAACTCCACTTTTTTCGCCGTGTTTGGGTCGCGCGGCTTCACCGCTTCTGGGCGCTCCGCATCTTCTTTGCAACCGTTGATGAACCACATCAGCTCTTTGGCTGGAAAGCGTTCGTCGTCGATGTTGTGCTGTTTCATGAGCCGCTTGATCGCGCTCAGTTGGTCTTGCGAATCCAGGATTTGAAACGCGGGTGGCAGGGCCGCAACTTTGGCGTGAGCGCGAAGAAAGCGATTGCACAAGCCATGAAATGTGCCCACCCACATGCCGCGCGTGTTCACAGGCAGCATCGCACCCAGCCGCGTGAGCATTTCTTTGGCGGCTTTGTTGGTGAAGGTCACGCTGAGTACGCCGCCTGGCGTGATTTGCCCGGTTTGCAGCAGCCAAGCAATCCGTGTGGTGAGCACTCGAGTTTTGCCCGAGCCAGCGCCTGCCAAGATGAGCGCATGCTCGTTGGGCAGCACCACCGCGGCGTGCTGCTCAGGGTTCAGGCTGTGGAGCAGCGGAGAACCGGTTAGCGGGCGAGGCGCGGGCTGTTCTGCTGCCAAGGGCAAGTCGTCAAACAAGCCCGCAGGTTCATCGGGCGGCGGCTCATCGCTGAGCATCGGAGGCGTGGGCTCAGCATCGTCGCTGAAAAGCTGACCATCTATCGGGAAATCGGGCATATGACGATTGTAGGAAGCAGGCTCCTGCCCCCGCTTAGCCTCAGCCGCTGAGCGCTGCCATCAATGCCGTGATCGCGGCGCGCTTTTGTTTGCTGCTGCCGTGTGCTGCCAGGCGCTGGGCGAGCGAGAGCAGTTTTTGATCGGTTTTGGAGGGGCTTGCGGGCGGGGTTTCGCGGGCCAGGTCGAGCCAGTTGGCATTCAGCCCGCACTTGGCTTCGATCTGCCTGGCCACGCGCGGGCCGATGGCGCGGTGGCTGCGAATTTGGCTCCACATGCTGGGCGATACGCCGATATGGGCGGCAAAGGCTGCGTCTGTGCCAATGGCGCGAGATGAGTCTGTAACGGCCTTGGTGGCGAACTCGCGGTAGAGCGCGTTCAAGTTATTGCGCCGAATGGCGTGCAAGTCTGTTGGCTCAGGCATGGCGCGGGTGTTGCGCCGTTGGCACAGCGGAGCAGAAAATTTGGAAGAGATGCATGCGACGAGTGTAAATCTGATTTACAGTAGAGCTTGTCATCTGAAACAGCTTCTCCAACGTTTTCAAACCATGTTTTCCACCCGTCATTCACCGATTCAGCGCTCTCAGGCTCTCGCCCATGCGTCGGGTTTCGCGTTGGCGTTTGGCAAGAGCTGTTTGATGCAGCAGCTGGTTTCAGGCCGAGATTGCGAGGCCAGCGAGCCGATGCGCAGTGAGGCGATTTCTCACACACCGGGTAAGCGCTTGCGAACGTAGATTTCGCATCGCTCAGCGGAGGTTTCAAGCCCTCCTCACAACCCGGAAGCCGCAAGGTTTGCCGGGTTTTGTTTTTGGTTTTTTGGTTTTTTGGTTTGATGGCTCACCTTTGCGGGTGTGCTTTGCTGGCACGCAGTGGCCACGGTGCAGGCGCACCGGCTGCGGCTTGGGTTGCTTTACCGCAACCCAGAGGAAACGCCTGTTGGGCATGCCCAGCGCCTCACGCAGAGCACAACCGCAAAGGATCCAAACTGTCCCTTTCGACTTCGGGTGAGGTCAACAGACTTTCAATCTGTGCAGGCGGGTTCGACCCCCGCAAGGGACACCAAGGAAATGGCGGGATAGCTCAATGGGTAGAGCGCCGGTCTCATACGCCGGACGTCGCTGGTTCGAAGCCAGCTCCCGCATCCAGTTACAGAAGCTCTGTGCTTGCACAAGCGGAAATCGGTCGCAACGATTGGGCGACACCGGAACCCGTCACCGGAGATTTTGTTGGCCGCTAGCTCAATGGTTAGAGCACATGCCTTTGAAGCATGGGGTTGCTGGTTCGATGCCAGCGCGGCCTGCCAGTGAAGGTTTTGCCCGAATAGCTCATCTGGATCAGAGCGCCGCTCTACGAAAGCGGAGGTAGCACGTTCAAGTCGTGCATCGGGCTTCATGCACCGTTAACTCAGCGGCCAGAGTGCCCGCCTTTGGGGAAGCGCTGCCAAGCGCTTCGCGGCCATCGCGAGCCGCGTCCGGGCGCGGAGCGTCGTTAAAAAGTTCGCAAATAGCGGTGCTATTTGACTCACTTTTCGCCTAGCTCCGCATCCCGCACGCAGCCCGCGCTGGTCCACGAAGCGCTTCGCAGCGCTTCCCAAGCGGGAAGTCGGCGGTTCAACTCCGCCACGGTGCGCCAGTTTTTGTGTGTCAAGTAAGGGGTCGCCATGTGCAAGTTCATCGTCGCAGTGCTGGCTCGTTTGGGCATCAAGAGACGTGTGTCCAGCGTGAGTCTCCGGCTGGACGAGCGCGTGCGGCTCAGCGGGGAGTGGTAGTGCTCAGCTCACCGTCAAATTTTCCGTGTTGGCCATAGCTCAACGGTAGAGCCCTCGGCTGTGACCCGAGTGGTTGGCGGTTCGAATCCGCTTGGTCAACCCATCACCCGTCGCTTGCCCGTACAGCTATGCAACACCACATTCTGCAACTCGACATTCAAGGCACGCCGCAATCTTGGATCACGGCGCACGAGGCCGCCTGCGCGTATGCCACGGGTTCCGTGGCTTGGGAGCAGGGCGACGCGCCTGCCGCCGTTTTGCGCGGCGGCCACAACGCCCGCACAGGCAAGCAATCCTTGCTGCGCATCAGCCCCATCATCGCGCTCAAAGGCTGCGCGAATACCAATCTTTTTGACGTGGTGCCGACGGTCAGCAAGGCCAAGCTCTTGAAACGCGACCGCTACACCTGCGCTTACTGCGGAGAAAAGCATGCCGAGGCCGATTTGCAGGTGGAGCACATCCATCCGCAAAGCCGGGGCGGCAGTACGAGCTGGATGAACTTGGTGACTGCTGACCGCTGGTGCAACAGCCGAAAAGCGAACCTCACGCCCGAAGAAGCGCGCATGCCGCTGCTCTACCTGCCCTATGTGCCCAATCGCTTTGAAGACTTCATCTTGGCGGGCCGCAACATCCGCGCTGACGTGCATGAGTGGCTGGCTTCGCGTTTGCCCAAGCATTCGCGGCTTTGTTGAACGTGTGCCTTGTGCAGCCGTGCTTCGCACTGCCTCAAAATCCGGGGTGAG
Source organism: Comamonadaceae bacterium (assembly GCA_013298415.1). Lineage (GTDB taxonomy): Bacteria > Pseudomonadota > Gammaproteobacteria > Burkholderiales > Burkholderiaceae_C > JAAFHN01. The sequence continues at coordinate 1,469 of JAAFHN010000025.1, read as the reverse complement.
CCAACCACCCCGCGCGACCACGCAGCCCAAGCACACATGACCGATCTTGAACGCGCAGCCAAAGCCCTTGAAAAGAAGGGAGCCGCCTTTTGGGAGATGCTGCCCGAGTTGGCCGTCGGGTTTGTGGTGGCGCTCGTGTTTTGGTTTGTGTCGCGCGCGATTGCCAAGGCCGTTTATTTGGCGTTTCAAAAGGCAGACCAGCCAGAGCATGTGGCCTTGCTGGTCTCGCGGCTGGTGCGCTGGGGCTTGTTGGTGTTGGGCGGCCTGATCGTCATCACGCTGATCGTGCCTTCGCTGAACGCGGCTTCAGTGTTTGGGGCCTTGGGCGTGGGCAGCATCGCGATTGGTTTTGCCTTCAAAGACATTTTGCAAAACTGGCTTGCGGGTTTGCTCATCCTCATCACTCGGCCGTTTGAGATGGGCGACCACATCGTGACCGGCATCCACGAAGGTGTGGTGGAGCACATCGAGGTGCGTGCCACCCGCGTGCGCTTGGCCGATCACCGCGTGGCCGTGATCCCCAACAGCGAGCTTTACGCCAGCCGCGTCACCGTCTATCACCCCAATGATCCACGCCGCGTGGCATTGACGCTCACGCTGCCTTACGGTACGGACCTCGCATTGGCGAGAGCCAGCATCACTGAAGGCTTGCTCGCGCTGCCGCAGCTTGTGGCCGCCGCGCCAAGCCCTGAGGTGGTGGTGACGGAGCTGGCCGAAACAGGGGTGCGCCTGAGCCTGCGCTTTTGGCTCGATCCCAGCGTGAATGCGGATGTGGCGCGCGCGTCTGACGAGGTGCTGAGCCGCATCAAGGCTGTGGTGGAGTCGCAGCGCGCCGCAGCGCAGCCTTCGCCTGCCAGGTAGCCAAGAGGGTTTGTTCATCCGCACCACTCAGGCCGGCCTTGCGCTGCGCGGGTCCGGGCTCTCGCGCCAGCTCCCAAGCAAGGCCGTCTTGCAAGGTGGCTCGCAGCGAGCGCGTTGCAAGGCCATGCTGCCGCGCCAAAACCGTGCTGCGCGAGCCAAAGCCTTGGTGCGTTTTGCTGGGCACCCAAAGCGGGAATGATTTAGGCCCGGCCCAGTAAGCCACGCCTTGCTCGCCGAGCCAGGCTTCGGATGCGCGCAGCGCTGGCCCCTGAAATCCCGCCACGGCTTGCGCCGCCGCCATGAAGTCATCAAACGGCAGCGATTCGCCCAATGCATTGAAGCTGCCTGAGACCTGCGCCACGGCGCAATGCAAAAGCCAAGAAGCCAAATCTCGCACGTCGATCAGCTGCATGCGCTGGCTTGGCGCATCAGGCAGCAGCACCGCCTGCTTGGCCTGCGCTGCGTTCCAAAAGCGCAGCGGCCAGTAGCCAGATCGATCTGTGGCGTCTCCCGGCCCGCCGATCAAGCCTGCGCGGGCAATTGCGCAGTGGGCCCTGCCAAACGCAGCAATCACATGCTGCTCGCAAGCCACCTTGGCTGCGCCGTAG
>JAAFHN010000492.1 GCA_013298415.1 Comamonadaceae bacterium | reverse complement strand
GGGGCCGAACACGGGCGGCATGGGTGCGTACTCGCCCGCACCCGTGATCACACCTGAGATGCACGCCAAAGCACTGCGCGAAGTGATCATGCCCACGATCAAAGGCATGCAGGCCGATGGCACGCCGTTTCGCGGTTTCCTCTACGCGGGCCTGATGATTCGGCCCGATGGGCGAATCGGTGTGCTGGAATTCAACACACGCTTGGGCGATCCGGAAACCCAGCCGATTTTGATGCGCATGAAGTCTGACCTTTTTGAGCTGCTCTGGGCCGCCACAGAGGGCAAAGTAGGGGGCTTCGAGGCGCAGTGGGATCGCCGCACGGCCTTGGGCGTGGTGCTCGCGGCCCACGGCTACCCCGAAAAAGTGCGCACCGGCGATGCGATCCATGCGCTGCCAGCCGCCACGCCCGATGCAGTGCTGTTTCACGCAGGCACGGTGCGCGATGGCGCGAGCGGTGCCTTGCGCACCAGCGGCGGCCGGGTGATGTGTGCCACCGCGCTTGGTGACTCCCCCCGTGTGGCGCAGCAGCATGCCTATGAGCTGGCAGGCTTGGTGCAATTCGACGGCATGCACTACCGCCGCGACATCGGCCACAGGGCGATCAAGCCCAGGTGAACCGCGAGCTGTCCGGCCTTGAAAGCAGCCCCCTCGTGCCATGCCTGACCTTAAGGCAGACTTCCACAGCACCCAGCCACCAGCGGGCGCGCGGCTGCATTACCCGCAGGGTGGCAAGGCTTGGGCGGCGGGGATGCTGCGCGCACTCGGCTGGAAGCTCGAATTCGCGGGCCTGCCGATGCAGCGCCTCGAAAGGCGCAGCACCGAAGCAGGAGAGCGCTGGGTGAGCCGGGGCGTGATCATTGCCTATCCGCACACGAGTAACTGGGATGGCTTCATCGGCCTTTTGGCGATTTGGGCGCTGGGCATCAAGCTCACGCTCTGGGGCAAGGCCAGCCTTTTCAAAATCCCGGTGCTGCGTGGCTTGCTGCGCTCGGCAGGGGCCGTGCCGATTGAGCGAACCGATGCCAAAGGCGCCGTTGCCAGCACGATTGCTGAGATGGAAAAGGCGGATGTGTACTGGCTCGGTTTGGCGCCGGAAGGCACCCGCAAGCGGCTGCCAGGCTGGCGCACGGGTTTTTACCATGTGGCCACCCAAGCGCAGGTGCCGGTTGGCATCGCGTTTTTGGACTGGGGTACGAAACGCATCGGTGTGACGCACTTTTTGTGGCTGTCGGGCGACAGACAAGCGGATTTTTCTCGCATCGCCCAGGCCTACGCTGGCGTGACAGGCTGCGTTGCCGACAATGCCTCTCCAATCGTGGCGCTGGAAGCCAGTTTTGACCGCAAACAAGCGGTCGTTTCCCCTGGAAGTACTTCATGAGCGGTTCACAGGTCACAGATTTCGCCGATCTTTCTGATTTTGCGCAGCCTTCGTCCAAACCGTCGCCAACGGCAGCATCGGCAAAGGCACCTTCTCCGCGCCAATACCTGCTCGGCCTGCAAGATTCGATTGCCACCACTTTGGCCGCCATGGATGGCAAGCGCTTCAAAAGCGATTCCTGGCGAAAAAAGCCCGAAGAGCCCCTGCAAGGCGACGGCAACACCATGATCCTCGAAGGCGGAGAGGTGTTTGAGCGCGCAGGCGTGGCGTTTTCGGCTGTCACGGGCAAATCGCTGCCAGCGTCTGCCACGGAAGATCGGCCTCACCTGGCTGGTGCGCCATTTACCGCGATGGGCGTGAGCGTGGTGATCCACCCGCGCAACCCCTATGTGCCCACGGTGCACATGAACGTGCGGGCGATCTCGGTCACGCCCGCTCAAGGCGCACCCGCACTGTGGTTTGGCGGCGGCATGGATCTCACACCCGTCTACGGCTTCGATGAAGACGCGGTTCACTTCCACACAGTGTGCAAGAGCACACTCGCGCCCTTCGGCGAAGACAAATACCCGCGCTTCAAAAAGTGGTGCGACGAGTATTTCTACCTGAAGCACCGTGAAGAACCCCGGGGCATCGGCGGCATCTTTTTTGATGATTTCAGCGAGCTTGGCGTGCTGCGCAGCTTCGACATGCTCCGAGCCGTAGGAGATTCTTTTCTGGATGCCTATGTGCCCATCGTGGGGCGGCGCGCGCAGACGGTGTTTGGCGAGCGGGAAAAGAGTTTCCAGCTCTACCGCCGTGGCCGATACGTGGAATTCAACCTGGTGTGGGATCGCGGCACGCACTTTGGGCTGCAATCCGGGGGGCGCACCGAATCGATTTTGATGAGCATGCCGCCGCAAGCCAGCTGGCGCTACAAGCTCCAGCCCAAACCGGGCACTGCCGAAGGCAAGCTCTACACCGACTACTTGGTGCGAAAAGACTGGGTTTGACCCATGACCTCACCGTGGCCAAAGCGTGTGGGGATGCTGGGCGGCGCGTTCGATCCGCCGCACCTAAGCCATGTGGCTGTGGCTCAAGCCGCGATTGCGCAAGCCAGTCTGGATGTGTTGCACGTGGTGCCCACCGGCAGCCCGCCGCACCGAACCAGCGCGCTTGCAGGCTCAGAGCACAGGCTGGCCATGCTCTCGCTCGCGCTCGAGCACGTGCCCAAAGCCTGCGTGGACGGACGCGAACTCGACTCGCCTGAGCCCAGCTACACGGTGAAGAGCTTGCAAGCCCTTCGCGCCGAATACCCTGAAGCCGAGCTCTTTTTGGTGTTGGGGCAAGACCAGTTTGAGCGCCTGCACACTTGGCATGCGCACGAGAAGTTGACCGAGATCGCTACATTTTTAGTAGCTAAACGCATAACAAACACTAGGACAGAGGCAGAAAAAGGCGTTAAAATCTACGACGAAGCGCCTAT
>JAAFHN010000148.1 GCA_013298415.1 Comamonadaceae bacterium | reverse complement strand
TTGGCTTGGGTGTTCACGATCAAGGCGGAAGTGAGGCCCCAAGCGTTGCCCAGGTGGCCGATGCCGGTGTAGCCGCCTTGGGCCAGGATACGATCCCCGGCAGGTTTGCCTTTTTCATCGGCGCGCACGTCCAAGAACTGCTGGTTGCCCAAGCCCCAAGCGCGCATCAGGCCTCCGTAGGAATCGCCCTTGTCTGGCATGGTGTAGGTCCACTGGCGCGAAAGCATGCGCTTCACGGTCACGGGCTTCAAATAGCGCTTGCCGTTGGGAGCCATGCCTTCGTTCATCAGCATTTGCGCGATCACGCCCAGGCCCGAGGCGCTTGCGCGGGCGCTGCCCTGCGGGCCGAAGAGCGTGCCGTTGGTGCCGATGGCGTAGCTGGGCGAGGCACGGTTTTGTGGGGCTTGGGCTGAGTAGTCGTCTACCTGCGGCACCCAGGGGCCTGCGGGGTTCCAAACCTCTTTGCCATTCACTTCCGTGCGCTTGCGGTACAGGGTTGCGAGTTTGGCAAGCTGATCTGCGGGGAAAGTGGCGGGGTTAAAGCCGCCGTCGATGCCAAGCGGGCCGTACAGCTCTTGCTGCATCAGCACATCGAAGCGCGTGTTGGTGGCGCATTCCATCACCGTGCCGATCACGCCCCAGGGCAAGTTGGCGTATTGAAAATAGTCGCCAGGCATCGCACGGGGCGACCATGCCTCGCCCTTGCCATACAGCGCGCCGCCGGGGGCGAGAACGTCTTTGATGGCCTTGTCTGAGGGCCAGGAATAGCCTGCATCGTCGCGCAAACCAGAGGTGTGCGTGAGCATCTGGCGCAGCGTGACGCTCAGGTACGGAAACTTCGGGTTGCGCAGCGGCCAGCCCAGGTAATGGCCCACATCAGCATCCAGATCGAGAACGCCGCGCTCCACCAAACGCATCACGCCGAGCGTGGTGAAGGTCTTGGAAATGGAGGCGATGCGGTACAGCGTGTCTGGCCCCGCAAGCACATCCGGCCCAGGCTTTGCGCCTGCTGCACCGATGCGCGCCAAACCAAAGCCTGCGCTGTAGGCCACTTCGCCGTTTTTCATCGACAGCAGCGCCAAGCTCGCCAGCGGCTTGGCAGGGTCGTTGACGATGGCTTGAAAGGCCGCGTTGCGGCTCACAGCAGCGGCTGTGGGTTGTGCGTTGGCTGGGGTGGAAGGCATCGTGGTGCAGGCGCTGAAACTGGCGAGTGCGGGAATGGCGGCAATGGCTTTTCGGCGGTCCATGGGCTGCGTCATTTCATGATCGGTGGGCTGGTCATCACATCCAGAATCGCAGCCGTTTCCGCATCCATTGCGCCGTCGTACTTGGCCGGGCGGTATTTCATTTGAAAGGCCACGAGCACGTCGCGCGTGAGCTTGTCCATCTCGCCAGTTTGCGAGACGAGAAAGCCATGCTTTTGCAGGCGCGCTTGAAACCACTTCACATCGGGCAGCGCGGTGTCATACGCCGCCTTTTTGGTGGCAACCATTGCGGCATCTGGCCAGTGGATCAAGCCCATGTCAGCCAAGCGCTTCCAGGGGAATTTGGGGCCGGGATCGACCTTGCGGGTGGGCGCAATGTCGCTGTGGCCCACGATGCGATCCGGGCGAATCTTGTGGCGCTTGACGATATCTGCAACCAACTTCAACACGATCTCCATTTGCTCGGGCTCGTAGTCGGCAAAGCGCACGATGCCGCCTGGATCGGGCCTTCCACCGGGGTTCACGATTTCAATGCCAATCGAGCTGTGGTTCAGCGTGGTGGAGCCCTGCCAGGAGCTGACACCCGCGTGGAACGAGCGGCGAGATTCGTCCACGAGTTGGTACAGCTCGGCAGGCTTATCGCGCACCAAATAGTGCGAGCTGACCGGGCCGCCTGTCAAGATTTTGAGCGAGCTTGGCCAATCGCCCCAGGTGTAGTGCAGCACCAAGAATTGCACGCGGCTGTCTTGGCTTTGCGCGGTGTAAGTGCGATCCGGGTTGAGCGCGCTCACAAACTCAGAAGGGGCAGTGGCGCAGGCAGTCAAGAGGCTCATCAGGGCTCCAAGCGTAAGCGTCGCGATGCGTTGTGTGTTCATGCTTCCACCGATTGTTCACGATCTGGCACGTCGCCCTTTGCTGCCCGCTGGGCGGCGGCCAACGCAATAGGCACCTCAGAGGTGGCAAAGCCGCGCGCGTAGCCGCTTTTGAGCAACGCATCAGCAAAGGCGGACTGCACCGTTTTCGACTCCAGCAACACGCGGCCAGCGAGCACCAAATCGCCCTCGCCGTGGCGCTTCATGCTGGCAAGTGCAAGCCGCGCCAACTCCAGGCCTGCACGCTCCAAGATGCCTCGGGCGCTGGCATCAAGAGATTCAACACTGCCCACCACGCGGGCAAGCGCCGCAATCGGGCCACGCGACTGCGCAAGCGCTTGGCCATACACAAGCTGGCGTGTGGCGATCCACTGGTCACTGCCGAGGTGTTTGAAGAGGGCTTCGGCCAACGCGCTTCGAGGTTCACCCGCTTCTTCTGCGCGCCAGACGGCGCGCAAGGCTTCCAGCCCAATCCAGCAGCCGCTGCCCGCGTCGTCCAACAGCGCGCCGCGCCCGCCTACGCGGTGCAGTTTTCCGCCCGCATCCCAAAACGAGGCGTAGGAGCCTGTGCCCGCGTAGAGCAAGTGCCCGGCACCGGGCGCAAGGTGCAACTGGTGCAGCAGCATCATGTCGCTGGCGATGCGAATCTGGTCTGGCCGCAATTGAAGGGCAGATGCGGCCAGCCCGAGCGCCTTAGCGGCATCGAAACCGGGTCCAGCGCCAGTCATGCCCATCCACACGAAATTCGGCGCTTGCGGCAAGCTGTGCCGCAGGGCCTTCAGGGAGGCCTCAAACTGCGCGGCGCTTTCTGCCGAGCTCATCATCAAACCCGACAGAGCACCCACGCTGCCTTCGGCCAACGTTTGCCCCTGCGCACTGGCCAATGCCCAGCGCGTAGACGTGCCGCCCGCGTCGATGCCGAGTCCGATCAAGGTTTGGCTCCGGGCTGAGGAAGCAGAGTCGCAGACACGCGAGCGGATTCACGGCCGTAGCGGTCGATGCCGCTGACGACGATGGCATCGGCATCTTTGGAGAGCGCGGGCACAACAATATTGCCGCCACCGACCGACAGCAATTGCAGACGCCATGCGCCACGCTCTCGTTGCCACAGCGCCGCCTGTTCGGTTCGACGGCTGAGCGCCAGATCCAACAAGCCCAGGCGCCGACCGGCCACCACGCTCAAAGGAGTAATTCGCGGCGGTTCCGCTTCAGATGGGCCGGTAACCCGCCAAGAAACAGGCGGCAGCGCCTCAGTCGGATAGAGCCTGCTCAGGCCCTCGCCCACGCCCAACCTGTTCTGCTTCAACGCCACCCAAGAAAAATGCACATGCCCGTTGAGCAGCGGATTGGCCTTGGTGCGCTCACGGGTGATGCCAATTTGCTCGTACACCTCGGTCGGCTGCCAAGTGGTGGTGCTGCTGTTGATGCGACTCGTGTAGAGGCCTGAATAAATTTGCACGCCCTTGGGGTTTTGCCCCGCCCAATAGTCGAGCAGCACTGGAAAGGCCTGCGCCTTTTGCGCAATCGGCCAATAAAGCTGGGGCACGAGGAAATCCATCCAACCCTCTGCTACCCAGCGCTCCACATCGGCATACAGCTCATCGTATTGGCTGAAGCCCGCGATACCTGGCGGGCGCAGTGCAGGCTTGCCAAGGCCAAAGGGGCTCACGCTCACTTGCATCCAGGGCTTGATGGCGCGCACGCGCTGATCCATGTCGCGCACAAAGCGATCCACGTTATCGCGCCGCCAATCGGCTTTGCTGAGCTTGCCGCCTGACTGCTGGTAGCGCGCCCAGGAAGGGCCATCGGGAAAATCAATGTTCAGGCTTTGCGTGCCGCCCGTCACCGAGGCTGTGACCGTACGCACCGGGTAAGGGTAGAAGTAATCATCCACATGCACGCCAGCGATGTCGTATCGGCGCACCACGTCTTCAATCACCTTCAGCGAATGCTCGGCAGCCTCCGCTTCACCGGGGTCGAGCCAGCCAAAGGTGCCGTAGTTTTTGACCAAACCGGCCCGGGTTTGGCTGATGTGCGTGGCGGCAGGCGCCGAGCGGGCGGCTGTGTGCCGGGCGCGGTAGGGGTTGAACCAGGCATGGATCTCAATGCCCGCTTGGCGTGCTTCATCCACCCACACTTGCAGAGGATCGAACGGCCCCGCCTTGGGGTCGGCAAACGTGGGTGTGCGGCCCTGCACGCCGGTGAGCACATCGGCCCAGGGCTCCAATGCGCTGGGGTAGATCGCATCGGCGTTCGCTCGCACTTGCAGCATCAAGGCATTGATGCCCAACTTTTTCGCCTGGGCCACGTTGTCCACAATTTCAGCGCGCATGGCCTCGGCTGAAAGACCGGGCTTGCTGGGCCAATCGATGTTGGCCACAGTGGCCACCCAGGCACCGCGAAACTCTCTGGGCAACGGGGGCGCGGTGTGGTCTGCGAGTACGAAACCGGGAGAGACCGCGGCGGTAGCCGTGGCTGAGGTTTTTGCGCTTTCATCCGTAGCACAGGCCGCAAGACCCCATGCCAACCCGAGCGAAAAGAGGAGCTTGAGCATCACGTTCACACTTTCACAAACCAGCGCTTGCGCCACATCAGGACGGCAATGCCGAAAAAACACAAATTGAACAGCAGTGCAAAGAGCAGCGAGCTGTTCACAGGTGCGAGGCCAATGGCTTTGATGCCGCCGTAGAGCCAAGGCTTGAGGGCCACCGCAGGCTCGCCGATCTTGATGGTGTTCAGCGCTTTGGCAACCAGGCTTGAGAGCGCAAACAAGAAAATCGCGTTCATCCCGTAAATCGTGAACGGCTTCAGCCACGCTCGCGCTCGATCACGCACCGCTTCATGGTTGCACATGTCCATGAGCCAGTAAAAGGCGCCAAACACGATCCAAGCCCAGCCGGTCATAAACACCATGTAACTCGGCGTCCACAGGCTTTTATTGATCGGCATGAAGACGCTGTGCATCATTTGCCCCACCCACAAGGCGAGCAGTCCGGCCAGCAGCATCCACACGGTTTTTTCAGCACCCGTGGCGTTCAGGCGCATCGCGTGCGCGGTGAGCACACCCGCGAGCAGGCTGCCTACTGCGGGCAAAGTGGAAAGCAGGCCTTCCGGGTCCCAAGTTTTGGCCTTGGCCCAGAGGTGGCCGCTGAGCAGCAAGCGGTCGATGTAGGCCCCTGTGTCTTGCCCCGCCACCAGCGAGCCCACATGCACTACGCCATTTGCATCAGGCACAGGTACGAAGAGCATGAGGAGTGTGTACACAACGCAAGCGCCGATCAGCGCCCAGAGTTGCACCCGCCAACTGCCGTAAACCACCAGGGGAGCAGCGAGCGCAGCGCACAGACCGATGCGTTGCAACACGCCAGGGATTCGCAGTGTGGAAAGGTCAAACGCAGGCACGAAATTCAGAAAGAGGCCCAGCAAAAAAATCGTGCCTGCCCTACGCCACAAGTTCAGCAGCAGGGCCCGGTTGGTGGCTGAATCACGCGGGGCGTCACCATGCTTGGCATGAATGGCCAGCACCATTGACAGGCCCGAGATGAAGAGGAAAAAGGGAAAGATCCAGTCGGTGAAGGTCCAGCCATGCCACTCAGCATGCGCGAGCTGGGGATACAAATTGCCCCAATCGCCAGGGTTGTTCACGAGCAGCATGCCCGCAATCGTGAAGCCCCGGAATGCGTCGAGTGACACGAGGCGTCGCGCATCGGGCGAGACGAGCCTTTGGGCTTCACTCATGCTGCCTTCTTTCCAAACGCCGGGTCAATCTTCAGCATCGAAGCGAACAGCACCGAAGGCAAAGTCATGAAGCACACGTAGATGAAAAAATGCGGGTAGCCCAGCGCTTCTTGCACATAGCCGCTCACCATACCGGGGAACATCATGCCCATGGCCATGAAGCCGGTACACAGCGAGTAGTGCGCGGTTTTGTGCGGGTTGTTGCCATCAGGCCCCCCCGCCACCATGATCATGAAGAGCAAGTAGGCCGCAAAGCCAAAGCCATAACCAAGCTGCTCAATCATCAGCGCGAGCGAAATCGTCACCAAGGAGCTGGGCTGCATGTAAGCCAGCAGCACGAAGAGCACATTGGGCAAATGCACCGCAGCGATCATGGGCCAGAGCCAGGCTTTCAAGCCACCGCGTGAAATGGCGATGCCGCCCACGATCCCGCCCACAGTTAGTGCAGCCACGCCAAGCGTGCCGTACACAAGGCCGAGTTGCTGCGTCGTCAAGCCTAATCCACCCTTGGCTGCGGGATCAAGCAAAAAGGGTGCAACCAGTTTCAAGGCTTGCGACTCGCCCAGGCGATAAGTCAGCAAAAACGCGAGCACGAGCCAAATGTCTTTGCGGGAAAAGAAGGTGACAAACGTGTCTGCAAATTCGCTCCACACCGCCGCACCTTGGTGGCGCACCGCGTGATCGCTGCTAGGCCGGGACAACACAAAGAAGTGGTACACCGCGAGCAGCAAAAACATGCCGCAGAGCACACCAAACACGATGGCCCACGCGGTTTTGTAGCTGCCCGTCATG
>JAAFHN010000402.1 GCA_013298415.1 Comamonadaceae bacterium | reverse complement strand
GCCTGCCTGTGATCGACGATTTCGTGGAAGGCCGAAAAATCGAGACCGAGCCACTCGTGCGCCCTGCCGCAAAAGGCGCGCCGCTGATCGAAGTCAAGGGCCTGGCGAAAGAGTATTCCCTGAAAGAAGGCCTCTTCAAGCGCAAAGTGATCTCTGCCGTGAAGCAAGCCGATTTCGTGCTTCATCGAGGCCGCACGCTCGGCGTGGTGGGCGAATCCGGCTCGGGCAAAACCACCATAGGCATGATGCTCACGCGCCTAACAGACCCCACGCGCGGCCACATCATGCTGGACGGTCAAGACTTGGCAGCCAAGTCTGAAAAAGAAATGCGCGCCCTGCGTCGCAGAATTCAGATCATTTTCCAAAACCCCTACGCCTCGCTCAATCCGCGCTTCACGGTCGGTCAAATTTTGATGGAGCCGATGAAGATCAACGGCATTGGTGCCAGCGATGATGAGCGCGCCGCGATGGCGCTCGCGCTGATCGAGCGCGTTGGCTTGACAAGAGCGGCGTTCGGCAAGTACCCCCACGAATTCTCCGGTGGCCAGCGCCAGCGCATCGCCATTGCACGATGCCTCACGCTCAAGCCCGAAATCGTGGTGTGCGACGAATCGGTCTCAGCCCTTGACGTATCGGTTCAAGCCACCGTGCTTAACCTGCTGCTCGAACTCCAAGAAGAGTTCAACCTTACCTACGTGTTCATCAGCCACGACCTGGCCGTCGTGAAATACATGGCCGATGACATTTTGGTGATGAGCGAAGGCGAAGTGGTGGAGCAAGGCGACGCCGAAGAAATTTACCGTTCGCCCAAACACCCGTACACGCAAAAGCTTCTGGCTTCCATTCCCAAAGGATTCGGCCCGGCAGCGGTGCCGAGCCCTTCCCGGCAATAGTTGTGACTCAGCCGACCCTCAGTTCACCCAGTTGATCACACCCGCTCTGAAAGCGAGACTGCGGCCCGGTTCCCGTGCCGCCGTTCGTCGCAACGGCGATACCGTCCGTCTTGCCAGTCGAGATCTGTCAGCGCGCAAGGGTTGAGACTCTCAGTCATGAGATTTCCCGATCCGACCGCCCAAGCCCAACGCTTTGAAAGGGGGGACTCCCGCCAGAACCGCCGATGTGCGGCTCGTCAAAGAAAAGGCGCAGGCTTCACTCTGGTCGAGGTTTTGGTTTCGCTGGTTGTGTTTGCCTTCGGTCTCTTGGGCGCTGCGGGACTACAAGTCGTCGCACTCAAATCCAGCCAACAAGCAAACAACCAAGCCGTGGCCAGTTCGGCCATTCGCGAGATTTCGGATTTGATGCTCTCGTATCCCGACTCGGTGTTTTCAACTCACGTTACGAGCTCAACATCGCTTCCGTCAGGCGCAACGGTCAGCAACCCGTTCTACTTCCAACACACCAGTCTTGAAATAGCCGCACTGGACACCGCGCTTGCGAGCAAGTGCTTCAAGGCAGAGTGCAACACTGCTGGGAAACCAGGCGAGTTAGGTGAGTCGGCCATCAGAGATTGGGTGTTGCGCCTCGACGCGAGGCTTCCGGGCGTCACAGTAAGAATTTGCCAGGACAGCAGCCCCATTGACGATGTCGGCGTCTACCGATGGGAATGTGACAACAAGGGCAAACTCACGGCCATTAAGCTTCATTGGCGAACCCGAGATTCAAGTGCAGTTTCGGGTGATACAACCGCGTCTGTCAAAGGCACTAAGGCCGACGGAAACCCCGAAGAGTGGAATGCTCCCATGGTCGTGGTGCAAGTCATGGGCACCGTCGAAGATTCGTACAACAACCTTTAAGCCACGACATGAAGCGCCCCCTTGCTCACGCTCTCCGCCAGACGAAGTTTTCGCGCGGCTTGTCCCTGGTCGAGTTGTTGGTTGCGATCGTGTTGACCGGCTTGATCACTGTCGCGGCGATCGCCCTCTACAGCTCCTCAGCCGCCACTTACCGTACGGTAGACGCCAGCCAGGAGCTTCAACAACGCGCACGATTCATATTCGAAGTGGTTTCTCAAGCCGCTCGGATGACCGGATATGAAGACAAAATTGGCAGGCTGGGCAACCGCGGCACGCCCACTGATGCGAGCTTCGCAGGCAAAGCGTTTTTACCCTTCGGGGCAATTCCCCCGGTACGCGGATTCAACAATGCCTACATCCCCTCAGATAAGACGCTCGAAGTCGACTACGACGGGGTACACGACAACGCGATCGCCGGGCTGCACTTCAGCGACACCATCGCTTTTCGCTATTTTGGGTCGGGTTTACTGACGGCTGGATCCAAGCCGGACGGCAGTGTCGTCAATTGCCGAGGTGGACGGCACGGCTACCCTGCTGGTGCTGCCTGGGGCGACATTCCTGTCAGTCTGTTTTCGCTGGGTCTGAGCAATGGCGCACCAGAACTCTACTGCATTGCTTTCAAGGTCAAGGCCACCGGCGAAATGGAAGAAAGAACGCGCGACACCATTGCCCGGGGCGTTGAGTCCTTCCAAGTTGTGTACGCAATGGACACTGATGTGGACGAGCTGAAGCTTCCAAGCGTTTGGCGCCAGGCTCATGAGATCACGGCTGCAGCCGATTGGGCGAAAGTGCGCTGGATTAAGGTTGGATTGGTGCTGCGGGGCGAGCCTGGGTCCGCGCAGTCCGCACAAGACGACAATCTCTTCCCATTGGGCAAAGAGTTCATCGGTACACACACCGATCCTGGTCTGATCTTCGTGCCAAGCACTGCTCAAAAGAATGATGGTCGGTTGCGCAAAGCATTCAGCACCACAATTCAGATTCGGAATCCCTTATGAGCCAATTGCAAGCCGCCGTGCAGCTGGGCAGGCGTTCCGGAGCCCGGTCTCCCCGCCTGGGCAAGCAGCGCGGCATGGCCTTGATTTTCGTGCTGATCATGATGCTCTTGGTGTTCTCCGTGGCGGTGTTGTCTACTCGCGTGGGGCTCCAAGGCACTCGGATCGCAGGCTCAGAGCGCGACCGCAATGTCGCCTTCCAAGGTGCGGAAGCCGCCCTGCTGGATGCAGAAATCGAAATTTTTGACCCTGCACTCAGTGAACGTGCTTGCACTCTGCACGACCAGCCGCGCGAGCCAGGATGCTCCAAAACCGAGTCCAGTCGGGGCCTCTGTGGCTCAGATCCAACCCAGCCGGACAAAGCCATTTACAAGCTCGTTGACTTCAACGAAACAGACGACAACGAGCGCAGGTACGTGACCTACGGTGAGTACACAAAGCGTGAGTTCAGCTTCAAACGCAGCGGCGACACGGCGATGGACATTTCGACGGCGGCCACGCCCGCCTCCCCCCCGAAATACATCATCGAACGCGTCTCGCTTGCGTCGCCGCTGAAGGCCTTTGATTCGGCTGGTGTCCCCACGCTTGTGGGTACCGGCT
>JAAFHN010000139.1 GCA_013298415.1 Comamonadaceae bacterium | reverse complement strand
CGCTGCCGCTCATCTTTGCTGCGCTGGCCTTGATTTTGATGCGCAAGTGAGGCGTTTGGGGCCGGAGTTTTGATAAAAACCCATCACTGTCCATGTCAAATAAGCATCTGATGCTACTTTTGCGATAGCATTTCAGTTTCGGCATCGTGTGGTTTTGGAAGGTCCACCCAGGGCAGCCGCACCGAAAATGTGCTGCCCACACCCTGCTCAGTGTGCACTTCGATGCTGCCGCCGTGGGATTGCACCGCGCGCTGCACGATGGCCAGGCCCACACCGGTACCGCGCACTTCGCCGGTATTGCTCGCGCGGTGGAAGGCTTCGAATAGCCGGGGCAGGTCTGCTTGTGGGATGCCGATGCCGTGGTCTGAGACTGCGATGCAAAGCCATTCACGCTCAAGCTCGGTGTGGCGCTGCACGCGCAGCGTCACGCTGCTGCCCGCAGCGGAGTACTTGCAAGCGTTCCCGAGCAAATTCCCGGCAATGAGCCGCAGCAGCATTTCATCGAGCAGGAGCTGCTGAGTCATGCCGATGCCAGGCTCCACATCGAGCATCACCAAATGCTGGTGGTCGTCTGCGATGGCGCATTCCGAGGCAATGTGCTGCAACACCTCCACCAGGCCGATGCGGCGCGGCTCGCACTTCATGGCATCGGCTTGCATGCGCCCGAGCATCAGGAAGTTATCGATCATGCCTTGCATGCGCTGCACGCTCTGCAAAATGTCGGCCACCGCCTCTTCCCGCTGCTCGGCGCTCAGCCGCGCATGGTAGTGCTGCAAGAGCTCGGTGGAGGTTTGGATGGTGGCCAGCGGTGTGCGAAATTCATGCGAGGCCATTGACACAAAACGCGTGCGCAACTGCCCCAACTCGCGCTCTTGCTGCAAGGCACGCAACAGTTGCTCTTTGGCTTCGTGCTCAGCCGTGATGTCGGTGATGAAGATCATCGCGGCGGGGGCGCCTTCCCACTCCACACCCACGCCGCTGATGCGCACGCATTTCGTGATGGCTTCGGGCGGAGCCGACCAGTCCGATGCCAGTGGTGTCAACGGCGCAGGCGGGCACAGCACCTTGACTTCCACGTAGTCATCCTGCACACCACGAAACGCGGGGCTGAGTTTCATGCGCTCGCGCTCGTCTGGGTGAGCAAGCCGCAGCACGTGCTCGCCAACCAGCGCTTCGCTGCTCAGGCCATAGAGCTTGCACGCCGCTGGGTTGGCGTAGACCACACGGCCCTTTTGGGCAAACAAAATCGCCTCCACCGCGTGCTCCACCAGCACCCGGTAGCGCGCCTGAGATCGCAGCAGTGATTCACTCACGCGGTTGAGCTTGGAGACATCGCGCACGGTGGCGACGTACAGGTCGGCGCTCCGCCAGTTCGCCTGGCGGCCAATGATTTCCACGTCCACCGTGCTGCCGTCAGGCCGAGTGAGCGAGGCGGGGTAGGGCACCTCGCGGCCCAAGTGGATGTGGCGCAGGGCGATCTCTCGATCCCGCTCAGGAAACAGCGACACCACCGGCAGGCCAATCAGGTGCTCACGCGGGCGCCCCAACAAGCGAGAGAGCGCTTCGTTGCAGTCGATCATCACGCCGTTTTCATAAAACGCGATGCCCTCGGTTGCGGCTTGCGAAAACTGCTCTAAGCGGTGCCAAGCGGCCTCCAGCAGTCGCTCTTGCATCGAGCGCTCGTGCACGTCGAACACCACCGCCCAAAAGCCAATCAGCCGCGTGTTCACGCGGTAGGGCAGTAGGCGAACTTCAATCCAACGCTCGCCCTGAGGCGCGTCGAGCCGACGTTCGTACACACAAGCCGTGCCGCCGAGTGCGCGCTGCACTTCGGGCTCTACCGAGGCCCAAGTGTGCGGGCCCACGATCTTGGCAAAGCTGCTGCCGAGGAGGCTTTCAGCCTCAGCATCTGTGGCGTAAACGGCGCTGTAGCTTGGCGTGGCGAAGCGACAGATGCAGTCGCGGGTGAAAAATCCCAACGCAGCTTCAAGACCCGAGCCAAAAAGCGACCAGGCGGCTTGGGCCTGCGACCAATCGGGGATGGCCGAAGGTGCGCTGCTTTGAGGCACTGAAGCGTCAGGATGATTCATGTGAGCGAAACAGTATCGCCGAGGACAGGGCTCAAATTTGGCCGAATCGTGACTTCCGGCTACATGCTCACATGGCAAAAAGCACTACCATGCGAAACGCACAGTTGCCCGCCTTATCGCTCCCTCTTTTCTCTACCAATGCCCACAGTCCTGATCGTTGACGACGAAGAAAGCATCCGCAAGAACATCGAACGCTTGCTGACGCTCGAAGGCTTTGATGTGGCAACGGCGCCCAATGGCCAACACGGCCTGGTGCTCGCGAAATCCATGCTACCCGACGTGCTGGTGACGGACGTAAACATGCCCGTGATGGATGGTTTTGCTTTGGTGGAATCGGTGCGCGCGCTGCCGCAGCTTGTGGGCACTGCCATCATCATGCTTACGGCGGTGGAAGACCGCGCCAACATGCGCCGGGGCATGAGCAGCGGTGCCGACGACTACATCACCAAGCCATTTCGCAGGGAAGAGCTGCTTGATTCGATTGCTGCGCAGTTGAAGAAGAAAAAGGCGCTGGCCCAGCAAACCGAGCGCATCGTGAAAGAAGCGGTGGCCGATTCTGAGGAGCGCATCAAGGCCATGTTTCGCGACCGCTACGGCGGCAAGAACACGGCTGCAGCCGAAAGCGGCTTTTCCAGTTCATCGGCCTTCAATCCACCGAGGGGCGCGGAGCCCACCAGCGAAAGCGATTCGATTGCCGAGGCCACCGTGCTCTTTGCCGATATTCGCGGCTTCACCACCATCGCAGAGCGTTTGTCGGGTGACGAACTGGCAAGCATGTTGTCGGTGTACTTCGAGCAAGCTTGCGCCCCCATCTTGGCCCAGGGTGGCCGCCACATGAAACTGATGGGCGACGGCTTGATGGCTGTGTTTGAAGACGCACACGGCGGCGAAGTGCCTCACGCACAGCGCGGCTTGATGGCGGGCATTGCCTTGCGCAGCGTGGCCGATCGCTTTCGCGAGTGGATGGATCAGCGCTTTGCCAACCGAGGTCTGCGGCCTTTTGCCATTGGTGTGGGCATCCACACCGGCCCTGTCACATTGAGCCAGTTGCGCCACGGCAATTCAGTGGAGGTCACGCCGGTGGGCGATACCGTGAACATTGCCGCCCGCTTGGAAGCGCAGAGCAAAGAGCTGCAATGGACGATTGTGGCCAGCTCGGATGCGGTGGCACTCGCAGGCGGCGAGGTGGAAATTGGCAAGCGCCAGCTGGTCACCATCCGAGGGCGCGCGGCGTCCGTGCAGGCTTGCGAAGTGCGCGGCCTGGGCAGTGTGGATTTGCTGCTCGCAACTGATGGGCCAGACGAAAAAGACTCAAGCCTGGGTGCGCGAGCGAATGCACTCAAAGAGCAAGCCGAGCAAAACTCTCAGCTCACCGCGCGCGCCGCCAAAGAAGCCATCAAGCAATCGCTGTGGAACTTGCAATCGGGCTCGTTCCAATCTGGCATGCCGCAGCGATTCAAGGGCTACTACGTGGAGCGCAAGCTCGGCGAAGGCGGCATGAGCGATGTGTATTTGGCCTACTCTGAGGCGCAAAAATCGCGCGTGGTGCTCAAGGTGCTCAAAACCGAGCAAACCGAAGATTCCGAGATGCTCAGGCGCTTCATTCAGGAATACGCGGTGCTGGGCAGTATCGAGCACAAGCACATTGCCCGCATTTTCGACCAAGGCTTTACCGACGAATACGCCTACATCGCCATGGAGTACCTGTCAGGCGGTGAGTTCAAAGCGCAAATCAGCCAGCGGATGAGCCACGACAAGGTGGTGATTTACCTGCGCCAAATCGTGAGTGCCTTGGCTGAAGTGCACCGACTCGGCCTCGTTTACCGCGATCTGAAGCCCGACAACTTGATGTTCCGCGCAGAAGACGAATTGGTACTGGTGGATTTCGGGATCGTGAAGAGCACGCGCACTGGCGGCGCAAACCTGGTGCGCACGCAGCACGGCCAAATCGTAGGCACACCGTACTACATCAGCCCCGAGCAAGCCAGCGACCGAGAAGTGACACACCGCTCCGACTTCTACAGCCTCGGCGTGGTGCTCTATGAAATGCTGACGGGCGACAAGCCCTACCGCGCGCAGAGCCTGGATCTGCTGCTGGCGCGCCACTTGTACGGCGCAACGCCCGATTTGCCCTCAGAGCACGCTGTGTTTCAGCCTTTGCTTGCCCGGCTGATGGCGAAAAATCCAGCCGATCGTCCCGATTCCTGCATCGAGATTTGGGAATCCATCAAAACTCTTTGACGGGCGCTGGACGGGATCTCAGGCCGGGCGCTGCGTCTACGCAGCTTTCGCTGCGGCGTAGTTCGCCATGCCGTCGGTAATTTCCTTGTGCGCATCGGCCACGCCACCCCAGCCCAGCACTTTCACCCACTTGCCTTCTTCCAAGTCTTTGTAGTGCTCGAAGAAGTGAGAGATCGTTTTCAGTCTGGCTGGGTTCAAGTCTTCAATGGTTTTCCACTGGCTGTAGATGCTCAGGATTTTGTTGGTGGGCACTGCGATCAGCTTGGCGTCTTCGCCGGCTTCGTCTTGCATCTTCAGCATGCCCAAGGCGCGGCAAGTCACCACTACGCCAGGAATCAGCGGCACGGGTGTGATCACGAGTACGTCCACCGGGTCGCCGTCACCTGAAATGGTTTTGGGCACATAGCCATAGTTGGTGGGGTAGTGCATGGCCGTGCTCATGAAGCGATCCACAAAAATCGCGCCAGATGCTTTGTCCACCTCGTATTTGATCGGGTCGGCATTCATCGGGATTTCGATGATCACGTTGAATTCTTCGGGGGCTTTGTTGCCAGGGGCGACTAGATCGAGTGACATGAAGTTGTGAACCCGGCGTAGGCCGAGCTTGCGGGTAGTTACGGTTAGGAATTACCCTGATTTTACTTTTCAGCTGGCCCGCTGTGGGAAGCCATGCAGTTTTTCACGCTAGATTCAAAGGGTTGGCCAATCCCCTTGGGGCAACGCGGTAACTCAGCGATGAAGCCGCGCTCGGGGCGAGGAAGCAACGCGGCAGGGGCCTGAAGTGTTTGCACCGCTTGCGTTGAGCCAGTTGCGCTGACCGATGGGCCTCCTACTTCGTCAAGACTTTAAGGAGACTTCAATGTCAACCACCCAAGCGCTGATGTTTGCGCTCGTGTGCGGTCTGATCGCCGTTGGATACGGCTTTTGGGCTCGCGCTTCCATACTTCGACTCCCTGCCGGCAATGCCCGCATGCAAGAAATTGCAGCGGCCATTCAAACCGGTGCTGCGGCCTACTTGGCTCGGCAATACAAAACCATTGCCATCGTGGGCGTGGTGTTGGCGATTCTGATTGGCATCTTCCTAGACGGCCAATCGGCCATTGGCTTCGTGCTCGGCGCAGTGCTCTCGGGCGCTTGCGGCTTCATCGGCATGAACGTCAGCGTGCGCGCGAACGTGCGTACCGCGCAAGCTGCCACTGGCGGCATTGCGCCCGCGCTTGACGTGGCCTTCAAAGGCGGGGCGATCACCGGCATGCTGGTGGTGGGCCTGGGCCTGATCGGCGTGGGCGCGTTTGCTTGGTTTTTGATTGGCAACGGCGCGCTAACGCCCGACAAAAACCTCTCCAAGCTGCTCAATCCCCTGATCGGGTTTGCCTTTGGCTCTTCGCTGATTTCCATCTTTGCCCGCTTGGGCGGTGGCATTTTCACCAAGGGCGCTGACGTGGGCGCGGATTTGGTGGGCAAGGTGGAAGCTGGCATCCCTGAAGACGATCCCCGCAACCCCGCCGTGATTGCCGACAACGTGGGCGACAACGTGGGCGACTGCGCTGGCATGGCTGCCGACTTGTTCGAGACCTATGCCGTGACGCTGATTGCCACCATGGTGCTGGGTGCGCTGCTGGTGGCCGCTGCGCCGATGCAGGCCGTGATGTACCCGCTGGTGCTGGGCGGCGTGTCGATCATTGCTTCCATCATCGGTTGCTTCTTCGTGAAGGCTTCGCCTGGCATGGTGAACGTGATGCCCGCGCTCTACAAAGGCTTGGCCATTGCAGGCGGCTTGTCGCTGGTGGCGTTTTACTTCGTGACCGTGATCGTGGTGCCTGACAACGCGATTTACGCGAGCGGCACGCAAATGCGCCTCTTTGGTGCCTGTGCGGTCGGCTTGATCCTGACGGCTGCCTTGGTGTGGATCACTGAGTTCTACACCGGCACGCAGTACTCGCCTGTGCGCCACATCGCGCAAGCCTCTACCACCGGCCACGGCACCAACATCATTGCTGGCCTGGGTGTTTCCATGCGCTCCACCGCCTGGCCCGTGATCTTTGTGTGTATCGCGATCATCGCGTCTTACCAGCTCGGCGGCCTCTACGGCATCGCAGTCGCTGCCACGTCCATGCTCAGCATGGCAGGCATCGTGGTGGCGCTCGACGCCTACGGCCCGATCACCGACAACGCAGGCGGCATTGCCGAGATGGCCGAGCTGCCCAGCAGCGTGCGCGACGTGACGGATCCGCTGGATGCTGTGGGCAACACCACCAAGGCCGTGACCAAAGGCTACGCGATTGGCTCAGCTGGCTTGGCATCGTTGGTTCTGTTTGCCGACTACACGCACAAGCTTGAAACCTACGGCATGCCGACCACGTTCGATCTGAGCGACCCGATGGTGATCGTGGGCCTCTTCATCGGCGGCTTGATTCCTTACCTCTTTGGCGCGATGGCGATGGAGGCCGTGGGCCGCGCAGCAGGCTCGGTGGTGGTGGAAGTGCGCCGCCAGTTCAAAGAGATCAA
>JAAFHN010000643.1 GCA_013298415.1 Comamonadaceae bacterium | reverse complement strand
CCGGGCTTGGCACCAGGCCGGTCGTCGCCACGGCGGGCCACAACTGGCTTGATGGGCGCAGGAGCCGGGGCTGGTGTTGGGGTTGGTACGGTGGCCGCAGGTGCCGCTTCGCCTTCAGCCGCTGCGCCAGCTTCGGCTGGGGGAGCGTCGTCGGTAGTGGCAGCAGCATCGGTGGCTGCGGGCAGAGCGGCCTCCGCATTCACATCAGTACTTGCTTCCAAAACAGGAGCATCAGATGTTGATTTGACCGGGACAGAGCTTGGTTTTTGCTCCAAAACAGGTGCTTGAGCCTCGTCACGAGCCCGAAGCGCGGCCTGCAAGCCGTCCATCGCGGCTCGGATCCCGGCTGCGTCGCCTTGTGCATTGGCAGCTTCGAGCGCCTTCGCCGCATCCAGCACGCGTTTGTCGCGCGCGCTCATGCGCTCGTTCACCTGCTCGCGGGCCTGGGTTTTGGCAGCGAAGGCGGCGTCGATTTGCCCACGGAACTGCTCCCAAAGCTTGTTTTCGAGCTTGCGGTCCAGCGTCACGGCCTGCGCTTCGCGCTGCCAATCGCCTTGGAGCTGCTTCACCGCATCGATGCGAAGCCCCCGGGTAGGCACGCTGGCTGCCAGCTCGGTGGCCGCATCAATGAGCGCCTTGCGGCGCTCGATGCTGGCCGATTGCGCCGTGTCAAGCCCGCTGCTGGCGGCTTTGAGTGCGGCTTTCCACTGGCCCTGCAGCTGGTCAAACGCCTTTTCACTCACATGCCCCGCATCGCGCCAGCGTTGGCCGAATTGCTGCAATGCGCGGGATTGCGCCTTGGCATCCAGCTGCGGTGCTTGGGTTTCGCCCCAAGCTTTTAGCTCATCCAAAAGGCCCAAGCGCTGCGTTTTGTGCGCCGATTCTTCGGCCTTCATGGCTTCAAGCCACTGCGCCACCACCACGTGGGCCACGTTGCAGGCTTCGTCAAAACGCCGCCACAGGCCATGGTTGGGCGCGCCACCAGCGTCTGTCTGCTTCCACTGATCGCGCAGTTCGCGCAGCGCGCCTTGCATTTTTCGGCCGCCCAAGCCTTGCAGCGGCTTGGCCGTTTTGACTGCGGCTCCGGCTTGCTCAGCCGCTGAGGCTTCGGTTTGCACTTCCCCGGCCTCTTGCGTCGGGGCTTCGGGCACGCTGGCCTCCACAACTGGCGCTGCAGCTGGCTCTGCGACGGGCTCTACGGCCGCCACAGGCTCTGCGACGCCCTCGGCTCCAGGCTCAGCACGAGCCGGCGCACCGTCTGGGCTCGCGTCGCCAGACTCGGCCGCAGCGACCGCCGCCACACTGCCAGCAACGGGTGTCTCCACGGCTACAGCGGCCGCGTCTGCGTTTTCAATCGCTTGGAGGGTTTCGGCCTGAGCCGCAGCATCAGCCGTGTCAACTGCCACGGCGCTGGCCTCTCCAACGATGGCCTCTCCAACGATGGCCTCTACCGCACTGGCTTCCGCCGCGCGCTTGCCACCCGCAGGCTTCACCGTCACTTTCACAGGCTTTGCGGGCTTGGCAGCGGCCAAGCTGGCAGCCAATTCGCGATAGGGTGCAGCCAAGGCTTCGGCTTTGGCGACCAGTTCTTCGCGAATCTGGTCGGCACGCCAGCGCTGCCAGCCTTCCAGCTCGCCCGCGCGGCCGAGCAAGGCTTGTGCGGCGTGATCGGTTGCGGCATCGAGCTTGCGGCCATTGGCCTTCAAAGCCATCCGCAAATCACCCACGGCTTTGTGCAAGGCTTTGGTGTGGCCCTCCAGCAACTCTTTTTCAACCACGGCCATCGCAGCCTGCACAGCTTGGGTGGCCTGGGCGCGCTCGGCGGGGTCAACCGCAGGCGCAGCCTTCGCAGGCGCATCGGCAACCGGTGCCAGCGTGAGGCCTCGCGCGCTGCGCACGGCATCGGCCCACACAGGCACGGCGGGCAGCGGTGCGCTCGCGTCGGCAAGGGCGTGCTCCGCAGCCTCCGAGGCAGCGGCAAAGGCTTGCCATACGGCGTGCAACTGCGCGCCAGCAGACTGCACTTGGGCAGAGGTGCGGGCATCCACATTCGCAAAATCAGCGTGGGCTTCCAGCTCATTGGCTTGCGATTGCCATGC
>JAAFHN010000551.1 GCA_013298415.1 Comamonadaceae bacterium | reverse complement strand
ACTCGGTGAAAAAACCTGCGTCATCGTCGGCCACGACTTTGGCGCAGTGCTCGCCTGGAACGCATGCTTGCTCCATCCCGAGCGCTTCACTGCCGTTGCGGCGCTCTCAGTGCCCTACAACCAGCGCGCGGCCGAGCCGCCGATGACGGTGCTCAAACGCGCGGTGGGCAATCGGTTTTTCTACATCGACTACTTTCAGGCACCAGGCCCGGCCGATGCCGAGCTGGATGCAGACATCGCCAAATCGCTGCGCGCCCAGTACTTCACCTTCTCAGCCGCCGCCGAGAGCCGCCGCAAGAACATGCCGCCCGCGTTTCGCAGCACCAAGTTTTTAGACACGCTGATTGACCCCGGCACACCACCCAAATGGATGGGCGATGCGGAGTTCGCAAGCTACGTGGCCGACTTCAAGCGCAACGGCTTCACCGGCCCGCTCAATTGGTATCGCAACTTGGATCGCAATTGGGAGCTGATGGCCAAGTTTGAGGGCGCAAAAGTGATGCAGCCCGCGCTATTTGTGATCGGCGAGCAAGACCCCGTGCGCGGCCAAGTCGCCCGCAACTTGGAGCGCCTGCCGGAGACCGTGCCCAACCTGCGCAACAACGTCTCGCTGGCGAATTGCGGCCACTGGACGCAGCAAGAGCAGCCTGAGGAAGTGAACCGATTGCTGATTGAGTTTTTGAAGGCTGTATCGCGCACCTGAGGCTGCTATTTTCTGATTTCAGATAAAATTTCTGAAATCTTGAGGCCTTAAAATGCAAACCGTTCAACTCCGCGACCGCCGCCAAATCACCCTGCCGCCCAAAATCGTGGCGGAGTGCAATTTGCAGGTGGACGATGAGCTGAGCATTCGCGTGCGAGACGGCGTGATTGAGCTCACCCCCATCGCTCGCAAATTGCAAGCGCCGGTAGATGTGTCGCAATACCTCGGCGCGGTCAAGTGCTACGGCTCCACGCCCGAAGAAATGGATGCCTACATCCGCGCCGAACGCGACAGCTGGGATCGCTGATGGCCGAATCCACCGCCGCAGCCATTGCCGCATGGTTGGCCAAGCTGCGTGGCCAAACGATTTACGCTGACACCAACATCTTCATCTACGCGCTTGGCCGACACACGGTCTGGGGCGAGCGTTGCGCGGCTCTGCTCCAAGCCGCCGCCCAGCGAGAGCTGCAACTGATCGCGGGTGAGTTGGTGCTGGCCGAGCTTTTGGTAGGGCCACTGCGCGAACAAAACCCGCAAGAGACCGCCGCCGTGCGCCGTTTGATGGAGCACAGCGGCTTGGTTCGGCTCGTTGCTCACCCCAAGCCAAGCCTAGAGCTAGCAGCCAGCCTGCGGGCATCGCACAGGCTGAAAATAGTCGATGCCATCCACGTCGCCGCCGCAATCCATCACCGAGCCGACAGCCTGCTCACCCACGACCGTGGCATCGGCAGCCTGCCCGGCATCGCCGTGATCGGCTTGAGTTGAGTCCGGCGATAGAAACCCATGTTGGCTTTCACGGAACTCGGGCAACGATGGTCACACAACAGGCGGAGTTTCAAAGATTGCTGAATCTCGTCGCATCCTGCTCTCAAACGGCGTACGGCGTCAGCCCATGCTGCTCGCTGGCGAGCAGGGCAATCAGTTTCGGGTGAACAAAGAGCTTCTCGCGGCCCGACTCCACCTCGCGCAGCACACCGAGCGCGCACAGCCCCTGCAAGTACCGCGATGCCGCCTGCCTGCGCACTTGCATTCGCTCCACCACATCGCTGATGCGGCTGTAGGGCCGCTGAAAAATCAATTGAATCAATTCATGGGAATACAGGCTTGGATTGCCCTGCTTCACATGGTCGGCAGCAAATTCAATCAATGCCTGCATCGACTGAATTTTGTGGTACGTCCAAAGCGAAGTTTCTCGCACGCCTTCCAGCATGTACAAAAGCCAAGCCTCCCAAGCCTGCTCCCGTGTCACGGCCAGAAGCCCCGCGTAATACTGATCTCGGTGCGCCAAAATGTAGCGAGACAAAAAGAGCACAGGCTGTGCCAACAAGCTTTGCTCCATCAAAAACAGCACATTCAGTATCCTGCCTGTGCGGCCATTGCCATCGGTAAATGGGTGAATCGCCTCAAATTGGTAGTGCAGCATGGCCATGCGCACGAGAGGGTCGAGGTCTCCAGCCAGTGCTGCATCGTCTGGCGCGGCATGGCAAAAGCGCTCCCAATCGGCCAGCTTTTCGCGCAACACGGCTTCGCCCTCAGGCGGCGTGTAGATCGTCTCATTGCTGCGGTCGTTCACGAGCAGGGTGCCTGGCACTTTGCGCACCGTCATGTCCACACCCTTGGTTTGGCTGCACACCGCCTCGGCCAAGGTCGTGGAAAGCGGGCGTGTTTGCAAAAGGCACAGGCCTTCATACAAGCCCAGTCGATAGCGCAGCGCCTCTTTGGTGGCGTTGTCGGCTCCCGTGGAAGCGTGGTCGGCAAACTGAAACAGCCGATCAGTGGTGGTGACGATGTTTTCCACCTCAGAGCTCGCTTTGGCTTCCAGCAACACCAGCGAACTCAACAACACATCGGGGTTGGGCAGTCGCT
>JAAFHN010000524.1:2299-2706 GCA_013298415.1 Comamonadaceae bacterium | reverse complement strand
CTCAGCCCTCGCCCCGCTCCTCACCACCACGCGCGGGGGCACGCTGGAAAACATCCACTTCGGCGCTGTGGCGCATGTGGATGCATCGGGCAAGGTGCTGAGCCACGCGGGCGATCCACATTGGCAGAGCTTCACGCGGTCGTGCCTCAAGGCCTTGCAAGCCTTGCCTTTCGTGGAAGCGGGTGGCTTGGCGCATTTCGGCTTCAATGTGCAGCAAACCGCGCTGCTGTGCGCAAGCCACGGTGGCGAAGAAGCGCACGTGGCGCAGGTGGATGGCATGCTGGCCGCTGCGCGCTTGCCTTACAAAGCGCTGCGCTGCGGCTGCCATTTGCCCGGGCGATACGTGTCTGGCGGGCAAACGCCACCGCCGAACCCGGTGTTTGACGAGCGGCACAACAACTGCAGCG
>JAAFHN010000524.1:0-2289 GCA_013298415.1 Comamonadaceae bacterium | reverse complement strand
GCAAAAGCGTGGCGGCCGCTTGCGATGTGAGCGAAGACAGCATGCCCATGGGCATCGACGGCTGCTCAGCACCGAACTACGCGATGCCGTTGAAATCCCTTGCCACTGGCTTCGCCCGGATCGCGAGCGCCTGCACAGACAGCGCCCAAGGCGTGAGTGAAGGCACAGCGCAGGCGATGAAAACGCTGGGCAGCGCGATGGTGGCCGAGCCCTTCATGGTGTCAGGCTCCAATCGCAACGACTTGGCTTTCATGCAAGCTGGCCGGGGCGACTGGATCACCAAAGTGGGCGCAGACGCGGTGCAAGTCGTTGCCAGCATCTCGCGCCAAGAAGCGTTTGCAATCAAGATTGCCGACGGCGACAAACTCGTCGCCCTGCATGCCGTGACGGTGGCGGTGCTCGATCAGCTTGGCTGGATGGACGATGCGCAGCGCCAGGCGCTAGAGCCTTGGCGCAGCGCCGCGATCAAAAACGCTGCGGGTTTGGAAGTCGGCGCGCGCCAGCCGGTCTTTCAAATGCAAACAAGCAAAGCAGGCTAAAATCTCGGGTTGCCCACTTTTTGGGCGAATCCACAGGACGTACCCATTGGCAAAAGAAGAGTTGATTGAGATGAGCGGGCTGGTGCTTGAGGTGCTGCCCGATTCGCGTTTTTTGGTGAAGATGGACAACGGCCATCAAATCGTGGCCTACACCGCCGGAAAAATGCGCAAAAACCACATCCGCATCATCGCGGGTGATCGCGTCACGCTCGAACTCTCGCCCTACGACCTCACCAAGGGCCGCATCACCTTCCGCCACATCGCTGGCCGGCCGATGCCCACGCCGCGCAGATGATGACAGTCGGCTCGCGCTGAACATGCAAAATGGGGTTGTGTTTCACAGCCCCATTTGCATTTTTGGCCTTCCTTTTTGCAGAGGGCAGGCATGAGCCTGGTTTGGGCGGGCGCTTGCAGCCACGCGCCGGGCATCACGGGCCGCGCGCATTTGGTGGAGCCTGCGATTGCGGATCGCGTTCACGGTGCCATGCGCGCCCTTGGCGGATCGATGTTGGCATCCCAGCCCGATGCACTGATCGTGATTGCCGCCGAGCACTTTGCCAACTTCTTTTTCAACAACATGCCCGCCTACGCCATCAGCATGGCTGAAGGCTACGACGGCCCGATTGAAGACCCGGATTGGCTCAAGATCGCCAGAGTGCGCATCCCCGGCTCGCCTGATTTGGCCAAGCGCTTGATCGAGCGAGTGATGCACACGGTGGATGTGGCCACCAGTGAAGAATGGGCGCTCGACCACGGCATCATGGTGCCGCTCAATTTCCTCACGCCCGCTTTTGATCTGCCTGTGATCGCGTGCAACATCAATTGCCAAGGGCCGCCGCTGAGCCCGCTGCACCGCGCTTGGGCCTTTGGTGAGGCGCTGCGCGCGGCTTGCGATGCGCAGCCCGAGCGCCTCGCCATCATCGCCACCGGCGGCATTTCGCATTGGCCAGCCACGCCGGATAGCGGCAAGATCAATGCCGAATGGGATGCTGAGTTTTTGCGCCGCTGGTGCGCGCAAGACCACGCTGCGATGCTCTCGTACACCGATGCAGACACCTATGCCCAAGCGGGGCAGGGTGGCTTTGAAATCCGCACCTTCATCGCTGCAGCGGCGGCCGCGCGGGGCCGAGGTCGTGTGCATTTTTGCGAGGCTGTGCCGCTTTTTGCCGTGAGCTGCACCACGGCCACTTTGGAGATTGAGTAAGCCATGCCGCACCTTGTCATTCAGCACAGCCCCAATGTGCAAACACCGATGCAACCCGTGTGTGAGGCACTCGCAGGTGCGCTTCGTGACATCCGTGATGGGCAGGGCCAGGCAGTTTTCCCAACTGCTGGCACGCGTGTGCTGGCCTATGCGGCGCAGCACGCCGCAGTGGCCGATGGCGCGGCTGAGAACGCATTTGTGTACGCGAACCTGCGCATTCAAGCAGGGCGAGCGCCAGAGATCGTGCGGGCGGTGGGCGATGCGCTCGCCGCTGTCTTGAAGGCCTGCTTCGCGCAAGAGTTGGCCAGCCGGCCCATTGGCATCACTTTGCAGATCGACGAAGGCCAGGAAACCTTTGGCGCAAAGCTCGGCAATCTGCACGCGCGATTTCAAAATACATAGCAAGAGATGCAATGAACACCAGGACAGAGGACTGAATATGCTCCAAAAATGGTGCGCGAATGCTTTCTGACGCGCTGATCGAGCAGTTAGCGCAGGATTTGGACCGCGCAGAGGCCACGCGCACGCCGCTGGCGCAGTTTTCCA
>JAAFHN010000536.1 GCA_013298415.1 Comamonadaceae bacterium | reverse complement strand
ACAGCGCTTGCGCGGTTTGGCCGGCCTTTTCAGCCACGCTGCGCTGGCCGCTGCGCACGGCATCGTGATCCAGCAAGCCCGCCAACTGCATGCTGATCGAGCTGGCCCCGCGTGTGGTGCCACCGCCTTGCAAATTGCTCCACAGCGCAGCCCCCGCCGCCTGCCAATCCACCCCCGCATGCTCCGCAAAGCGTTTGTCTTCTGCCACCACCACGGCTTGAGCTAGGGCCGGGGAGATCTCTGCAAGCGGCACCCAAGCTGCCCGCCGGATTTGCATGTTCGCCCGCTGGCTGGCGATCACCTGGCCCTCGCGGCTGAGCAGTTGAGCCTCGCTCGGCTGGTGGGCGGCTTTGAATTCCTCAAAGTTAGGCAGGCCGTAGGTGGCGGTGCTCAGCATGCCCAAAACAGTGCCAACTAGAGCGCTTTTGAAGAGACTTAGCACCAGTGTCCAGATATTTACTACATGTCGTGCTACAGAGAAGGAAGCGCTCTCAGGGTGTGTCAGTTGGATTGCAAGATCTAGTCACGATTGCTTTGAGACCTGATGCCCATGACCTGGGCATCGCCTGGCGTGGGCCGAGGATTCGCGCCTCTTGTCCGCTGGCGATAAAGAAGCTGCGCTTCAAAAACTATTAAAGAGTACTGTCCATGGGTGATGATGTCCTTGATGCCTTGAATTAAGCATAGCACAGCGAGGAACAGTGCTGTGAAATGAATACTAGGAAATAGGTCTTTGGAAAAAAATGCGAATCCAAGGAAAACTAAGGATTGAAGATAGTCAAGTAGAGCATTGGATTTGAGCGCGCCGAGTCGAAGCAAGGCAAAGTAAATTTCCTGACTGGAGGCGGAAATCTGAGCTATCTCTCCTATTCTGATTTTTGCTTTCTCTGCGGTTCGAGTTTGCCACTTTTTTCCAAGCGCCGAAAATGCTTTGGGACAGAGCGCCTGTATTGCTCCCGAGGCAAAATTAATGAGGATGCCTACTACCACGACGCTGATCCACCACTCAGTGGTTGCCGCTAGTTTTATGAAAGAGTCCATGGAGAAGGATGGTAAACGAAAATCGGCAGTTAAGCCAGATACCTGTTTAGTTCCGTGTGATCATATACCTCGTCGAAGCTGGCCTCTGTTTCACGGCATTGAGTATGTCCGAAGCCTGATTCAGGGGTTCCATGAAACCATAGCGGAGTCGGCCCCATGAGCAACATTCACCCCCAGGCGCGCACCACACCTCGCATCCGCGCTGAGATTCAGGCCTCCAACGACGGTGTGGATGTGCTTGCTGCACGCTACAACATCACCGCCATGACGGTGCGCAAATGGCGCAATCGCAGCGAGGTGCAAGACCGCAGCCACCGCGCTCACGAGTTGCACACCACGCTCAACGTCGCGCAAGAGTTCATCGTTTGTGAGCTGCGCAAGACCTGCTTGCTGCCACTTGATGACTTGGTCGCTCTGACCCAGCGCTTTGTTTGCCCGCATGCCTCGCGCTCAGGCATCGCGCGCTTGCTCACGCGCGAGGGGCTGTCGCGCTTGGAGGACTTGCAGCCCAAGATCGCAGCACAGCCTGCCAAGACCTTCAAGAGCTATGAGCCGGGCTTTGTGCATGTGGACATCAAGTACCTGCCGCAAATGAGCGACGAAGACGCAAGGCGCTACTTGTTCGTGGCCATTGACCGGGCCACGCGCTGGGTGTTTGTGCGCATCTACGACGACCAAAGCGAAGCCAGCAGTTGTGACTTCCTGACCAAGCTGCACCAGGCTTGCCCGCTTCAAATCACAAAGATCCTCACCGACAACGGCTCTCAGTTCACGGATCGCTTCACTCGCGGCAAGGTGGCCGACACAGTGGCCAACGCGGTCGAGCCAATCGTTGAGGCAGTCGCCCAGCAAGCCGCTGAGCGCCACGATGGCGGATCAGCAGAGCCAATCTGCGAGCACACCCCTTGTAAGCCGGCTGTTGAGCCTGCGAGTGCCAGTGCGCCCACTCGCAGCAGCGGCGGCAGTGGTCGCCACGCGTTTGATCGCCTGTGCAAGACGCTAAAGATTGAGCACCGCTTGATTCGCCCGCGCCACCCGCAGACCAACGGCATGGTCGAGCGCTTCAATGGCCGCATCGCGCAGGTGATCAAACAAACCCGATTTGCCAACGCCAAGGAACTGGAGTCCACGCTGCTGAACTACGTCAAAACCTACAACCACGTCATCCCGCAAAAGTCTCTGGGCCACAAAGCCCCTATCCAGGCCATGAAAGAATGGCAGGCGAAGTCACCTCATTTGTTTACCAAAAGGGTATATGAACGGGCGGGACTTGACACGCCATGAGTACCACGCCATCGTTGATGTCGGTCTGATCCTACAAATCGATTCGCCCGACCTGGGTTTGGGCAGGCACATGATGTACAAAGAGCTGGACGAGGCAGCCTACCTCGCCCGAATTCAGCAACATGTTGAGGCGCTCAACTTTGCACTGGCTGCCATTCCTGCCGACCGCGTGCGAATGCACGTGTGTTGGGGCAACTACGAAGGCCCACACCACAAGGATGTGTCGCTGGCAACCATCCTGCCAACCGTTTTGAAGGCCAAACCCCAAGGCCTGTTGTTTGAAACCGCCAACCCGCGCCATGGCCATGAAT
>JAAFHN010000602.1 GCA_013298415.1 Comamonadaceae bacterium | reverse complement strand
TTGCCGAAAGGCTCACCGGCCGCTGCCGCCCATGCGGTTGGCATCTTTCAGGCCCTGCTGGGCTCGCATTTCTTCGAGCTCGCGGCGGGCTGCGGCCCGCTCTTCTTCGGTGAGTGCCACGCAAGCTCTGTCGCGGCGCACCATGTTGCTGCCGGTGGGCGCACGCTGCTCCAGGCACTCCGCAGGAATCGTTTCGCGGGCAGCCACAGCCCCGCTCGCAGGCGGCGCGGGCTTGGCAGCAGGCGCAGCCGCTGCAACCGGCGCAACCGATGCTGGCGCTGCGGGTGCGGCTGGCGCGGCTGGCGGCGTAGGCGCAGCACAAGCGGTCAACAGCGCAGCGAGGCAGACCGCGAACGCACTGGAGAAGCGGGTGCGAGCGGGCTGGAGGGTGAAGGCGGAAAAAGAGGTCATCAGGAATGAAAAGAAAGCGCCGAGCCGAGAGCGATGCAAAGCTTGACCAGGCGATTTAAAAACAATGCCCATGAGCAGTTTAGCCTTTGCGTGGCCCGTAAGATGGGATTTTTTTCGATTTTAGCCGCGCCGCATGGGTTTGCCGAGTGCCTTCGATGGCTGCCAGTGATAGGGGCACGGTTTGCAACCGCTGGCGCAGTTCGGCACAGGCACAATCCAACGCCCCGCCCGCCCATGCGCATCCCCGACACCTTCATCCAAGAGCTGCTCTCCCGCGCCGACTGCGTGGAAGTGGTGCGCAAGCACGTGGAGCTGAAAAAGGCTGGGGCGAACTACATGGGCCTTTGCCCATTCCACGGAGAGAAGTCGCCATCGTTCACCGTGAGCCCCACGAAGCAGTTTTATCACTGCTTTGGTTGCGGGAAAAGCGGCAGTGCGGTCGGTTTTTTGATGGATCACTTGGGACTCAGCTTCGTAGAGGCCGTGCGCGATTTGGCAGGGCAAATGGGCATGGCGGTGCCACAAGAGCAGCTCTCGCCACAAGATGAGGCCCGAGCCAGGCACGCTCGCGAGACACAAAAGAGCCTCACGGAACTGATGGCGCAAGCGGCGCAGGCCTACCAGTTGCAACTGCGTGCTCAAGAGCGCGGCCAGGCGTACTTTAAAAAACGCGGCGTAAGCGGCGAGGTGGCCAAACGCTTTGGTCTCGGGTATGCGCCAGTGGGTTGGACCAGTCTTGCGGGCGTGTTTGGCGACTACCAAGATCCCAAGCTGGTGGAGTGCGGCTTGGTGGTTGACCACGCAGACGATGCAAGTCGAGAGCGAAAACGCTACGACCGCTTTCGCGATCGGGTGATGTTTCCCATCCGAAACGTGAAGGGCGACACCATTGGCTTTGGCGGCCGCATCTTGGACCAAGGCGAGCCGAAATACCTGAACTCGCCCGAGACGCCGCTTTTCTCCAAAGGCCGCGAACTCTACGGACTGTGGGAAGGCAAAGATGCCATTCGAAAAGCGGGTTACGTGCTGGTCACCGAGGGCTACATGGATGTGGTGGCCCTTGCTCAGATGGGTTTTGAACAAGCGGTAGCAACGCTTGGCACGGCATGCACACCCGATCACGTGCACAAGCTCTTTCGCTTCACCGATGCGGTGATTTTCAGCTTCGATGGCGACAAGGCTGGCCGCCGCGCCGCGCGCAAAGCGCTCGACGGCTCGCTTCCCTATGCCACAGACACCCGCAGCGTGAAGTTTCTTTTCCTGCCGCAAGAGCACGACCCCGACAGCTTCATCCGCGAGCTGGGCGCAGAAGCCTTTGGCCACGCCGTGCAGCAAGCCACGCCGCTTTCGCGCTTTTTGATCGACAGCGCGCGCGAAGGCTGCGAGATGGACACCGCTGAGGGCCGCGCACAAATGCTTTCCGCGGCCAAGCCGCTCTGGGCGCTGCTGCCCGAGGGCGCGCTGCGCATTCAGCTGCTCAACGAGCTGGCAGCTTTGGCTCAAATGAGCGTGGCCAGCTTGAAAGACATGTGGGGCTTGAACGCACCCGCTGCGCAGCCCAAATTCAAACGCTACCAAGAATATAGCGGCGCCAGCAATAAATACCAAGACAGAGCGGCGAATTCATCTCGAAATGGGCGCTTTGGCGACGCCGGAGGGCCTCATTCGGCGAACCCAAACTTTGCCGTGCGGGGCGATGGCGGCGTCGCGCGCGGCCGACCGCCCACACGCGAGGAGAGGCTCGTACAGTTGGCCCTGCTTGATCACGGCGTGCTCGGCGATTTGAGCGAAGCGCAGCACGCGCTTTTGGCGGCGCTGCCGCAGCCTCACGGGCCGCTTTTGGCCTGGCTTGAGGGGCAATTGCACAACATGGGCGCGCAGCCTTGGG
>JAAFHN010000391.1 GCA_013298415.1 Comamonadaceae bacterium | reverse complement strand
CGTTCCACGTATTTTTCTGAGCCAAAGGGCACCAAGCCACCGTTTTCTGCCGCTTTACCCTCCGCGCTTTCATCCACCAAACGCATCTCAAGCGTTGCGGTGCGGCCCAAAATGTCTTTGGCTTTGGCCGTGTCTTGCACGCCGGGCAGTTGCACCACGATGCGGTCTGCACCTTGCTGCTGAATCACCGGCTCGGCCACGCCGAGTTCGTTGATCCGGTTGGCGAGTGTGGTGATGTTTTGCTTCAGGGCTTGCTCTTGCAAGCGGCGCACCGCGTCCGTCTTCACGGTGAGTGTGAGCTTGTACTCCACGCCCTCCACGCTGTCTTTGCCTTCCAGATCCGTGAACTGGTCTTGCACCAAATTTTTGGCGGCTTGCAGGGTTTGCTGGTCGCGGAATTTGATCTCCAGCGTGGTGCCTGTGCGGTTGATGCCCGAGTGGCGGATGGTTTTGTCGCGAAAGGCGCTGCGGATGTCGCCGCTGAAGCTTTCTACCTTTTTCTCAAGTGCGGCCTTCATGTCCACTTGCAGCATGAAGTGCACGCCGCCGCGCAGATCCAGGCCGAGGTACATCGGTGCGGCGCGCACTTTGGCCATCCACTGCGGGGAGCGCGGCACCAAGTTGAGTGCCACTACATAAGGCGTGTCGTCTTTGTTCGGTGAAAGCGCCTTTTGAATCGCGTCGCGGGCTTTGAGCTGGGTGTCGGTGTCTTTGAAGCGGGCGCGAACCGAAGTGCCTTCTAGCCCGATCAAATCCGGATCCAGCTTGGCTGCGCTGAGTGCGTCGGTGACGCGCTGCAAGGTCACCGCGTCGATTTTCACCGTTGATCGCGAGCTTGACACCTGCACGGCAGGCGCCTCGCCAAAGAAGTTGGGCACCGTGTACAAGGCCGCAAAAAACAGCACGATGCCGATGAGGATGTACTTCCAAAGGGGATAGCGGTTCATGCGCTGATTCCTTGCGCCGCAGCGGGCGATCAATGTTTGCCAAGCCACCCAAGAGCAGCGGGCTTGGCGTCAGTGCCGCAAGCGCGGGCGCGCAGGGCGGCGAGCTTTCACTTACTTGAAGGTGCCTTTGGGCAGCACACGAATCACCGCGCTGCGCTCCACCTGGAGCTCGGTGTTGTCAGCCACTTCCACGTGGATGTAGGTTTCACTGGCTTTCTTGATGCGGCCGAGCACGCCACCCACCGTGACCACCTCATCGCCCACCGCCAGCGAATCGATCATGGCTTTTTGCTCTTTTTGTCGCTTCATCTGCGGGCGAATCATCAAAAAGTACAGTACTGCGAACATCAGCAGCAGGGGCAGCATGCTCATCAGCATGTTTTCGCCGCCGCCAGTGGCAGCAGGGGCGGTTTGGGCGTAGGCAGTAGAAATCAACACAAGCTCCGGTGTAAACGACGCAGATGGAGACTGCGCCGCAAAAAGTCAACCCAGCATTGTAAAAGCCCGATGCAGATCATCCACAAATGGGGCCATGGTGCCGATCTTTTGTGCCAAGGAATTGCTATCGCAAAAGTAGCATTGCATGCAATAAACAATAAGACGGTGAGTGAAACTCATCGAAAATTCGCGCTCCAACACCGCTGAGACTGCGTTTTTCAGCGCATCAGGCCGTCCAGCTTGCCTTTGGTGGTGACCAAGGCTTTGGCGGCGGCTTGCGCCGCGCCCGTGAGTGCGCGGGCCGCGTTGCGCCTGCGCACACCGCCCCGGGGCACCAACTCCGGCTCGGTGCCGAGCGCCCATTCTCCAGCGCGCACATCCACGTCGGTACCGTCGTTGGCATTGAGCTGGGCTTCGCCTTTGCTCACTTTCAAGATGGTGCCAGCGGCCAAATCGTCGGTTGGTGCTTCGTTCACCAAAATCTCCAAATCCGTGCCGCGAATCCCGATGGTGGCGGTGGGCGTGGAAAAGCGCACGCCTTGCTTGCGGGTTAGAGCGCCGGTGATGTAGCGCAGGCCGCCTCGAAGCAGCTTAATGGTCTTTTCGCGTTGCGCCAAAGCGCCGTAAGCCCTCAGCACCTCAAACTCCACTTGTGCATTGCTGCGCACCAAGAGCTGAGACTGGTCTGCGAAACGCAGCAGCACTTCGCCATCGCCCTTGGTCTCCACCGATTCGCCTTGCATCACCTGCTGGCCTTGCTTGAGCGGTTTGCGTTCTCCGCCAGATTTCACGAGCTCGCAGTCGCCAGACAGGGCCACCACCCGCCCCCCGCGCTGCACTTGCGTGCGCGCTGGCGAGGAAGCGGCAGCCGAGGCGGGTTTGGCAACTGCCGGCGTGACGGTCTGCGCGAAAACAGACCAAGGTGCCACCAAGCCCGCACCCAAGGCCGTGAGTGAGATTCGACGTTTCATCCACGCTTTATACCGCCCGCAGTCAGAAAAGCTCAGGTTTACCGAGCGGCTACGCTTGGCCTTCCGCTCAAAATTTCACCGCCATGCTCCAAGACATCTTTGCCGCGCAGCATCAGCGTGGCCCAAAAGCCACAGGTGGCGGCGTGGTGCTGGCAGGCGGCGCAGGCCATCTGGGCTCGGCCTTGGTGCGCCAGTTGTCGGCGCATGCAGAGCTGCTCGGTGCGCTGCGCTTGATGTCTAGCGAGCTGCATCAAGCCACGCCGCTCGGCATTTCAGATCTCGTGGCACCTGAGGGGCCAGTGGCGGATTGGCCTGCCCCGAGCTGGAGCGCGCAGTCAGCCGTGATCGCGTTTGAGCCGCGCCGAGATTTCTACCAGCGGGAGACTGCGATTTGGGTGCCAGAGCCTGGCTGCATTGCGCCCTTGTGCCGTTGGTTGCATGCGGGCGGCGTAAGGCATCTGGTGCTTGTTGTGCCGCACACCCAGGCGCAGTTGCCGCAAGGCTTGCGCAGCGCCTTGGCCAGCTTGGACGAGCAAGCGGTGGCTTCGGTGGGTTTTGATCACGTGATCTTGTTGCGAGCTGCTCAAGCTCCGAAGCACACGACGCACGCCAATCCGCTTGAGCGCCTGGCCCACGCCATGCTCTCCATCGTGCGCTACATGATCCCGGAGCGAGAACGCCCCGTGCGCGCCCAGCATATTGCCGAACTCGCCGCCGAGTGCCTGGCTTGGGCGGCCAAACACCCCCAGCCCGCCGTGCGAGTCGCGAGTCCGGAGACGGTATGGCAAATTGCGACAGCGCCGAACTCAGACGTGTTGCGCGAGCGGGCGAGGCTGTGGTTGAGTGGGGTTTGAGGCGGCAAGTCACGCGAAAAACACAGAAATCACGCGAAAACCGCTTTCGTGCTTTTCGCGTTACGGCTGCACAAGCCCTACAACCCAGCTTCCAACTCTTTCCACTTCACCCTTGCCAGCTTCACGTTGCGTTCTTTCACGTGGCCGTAGCCTTTGATTTGCTCGGGGATGCGGGCGATTTCCACGGCTTGGGCGTGGGTGCTGGCTGAGAGTTTGGCAAGGGCTTTGTCGAT
>JAAFHN010000126.1 GCA_013298415.1 Comamonadaceae bacterium | reverse complement strand
TGGGGCATTTGCAGCTTCACCGATGCGCATGGGCGCACGCGCATCGCCACTGCGAGCGATGACAACACGGCCAAGCTCTGGGATGCCGATTCGGGGCAGTGTGTGCAAACCTTCAAAGGCCACAGCGGATCGGTGGGGGGGGTCTGCAGCTTCACCGATGCGCTGGGGCGCACGCGCATCGCCACTGCGAGCCATGACAAAACCGCCAAGCTCTGGGATGCCGATTCGGGGCAGTGTGTGCAAACGCTGAAAGGCCACAGCAGCTCGGCGCTGGGCATTTGCAGCTTCACCGATGCGCATGGGCGCACGCGCATCGCCACTGCAGGTGATGACGGCATGCGCTGCTGGACGGTCAGCCCAGATCTGACTCCGGCTCAAGTGCGCGTGATGGTCCCTCACCCCGTCGGCCTGGTCGAACCTTCCTGGGCTGACTTCGACGCTGAGGGCAACCTGCTGGCTTACAACGATTCGGCGGCGGAGCATTGGCTCTACCGGATGCGCAATGGTGAGCTGGAGCCGGTGGAAGTGGCTTTGGATGAGGCGGGTTTGCTTTGACTGGGTTTTGGAAGCTCAAAACAGCTGAGAAACGACGGATTTTGGGCAAGAGTTGACCACTGTCCTAGTATTTATTCACTTCTTTGCTATATTTTTTGAATAGATGCGAAAGGGATGCTGGCACCTGCACGGGCATGCCCAGAAGGATTTGCGCCATGCCTTTGCCCAGCGGATCGTGGCGCAGGCTGGCCATGCCGCCACCGCCCAGCGCCTGCGTGCAGACGAAGTTGAAGGCTTGGATGCCGGGGAGTGCATGGCGAGTGACTTCGCCTTGCACGAAGTGGGCGAGGTAGGCTTTGACGGCTTCGGGCGTGACTTGGCTTTCGATGATGGGCAAGAAATCGGGGTGGCGGGCGATCACGCCGATGTTGCTGGTGTTGCCTTTGTCGCCGCTGCGGGCGTGGGCGATTTGGATGAGGGGAACTGTGATGCCGTCCGTGGAGTCATCCCTCTGAGTTCGCGCAGAGTGCGTTGGGACGGGAGCGTGGGCTTCGACAGGCTCAGCCCGAACGGGTAGAGCGGTACGTGAGGCTTCGACAAGCTCAGCCCGAACGGGGGGAGCGGTGCGTGAGGCTTCGACAGGCTCAGCCCGAACGGGTTGGGAAGCCCCCCGCCAGCTCGGCGCGGCAGGCTGGGCGAGTGCAAGAGGCGCGCCATCCACGTCCACCTGCGGCTGCACCAAGCCCCGATCCATCAGCCATTGCACTTGCACCACGCAGGGGTTCACGCTGGGGCGGCCGCCATCCATGCCGGTGGTGCCGGGGGAAAACGATGTGCCGGGGCTGGCGATTTCCCGGGCGAAGAGTTCGAGTGCAGCCTTCACTGGATGGCGCACAGCCAATCGCAAAATCGCCTCCCGCACAGCACCCACGCTCGCATGCGGGCCGTAGGCGTTTTCCGCCCCGAGCACTTCGATGTGGGTGGCGCTGTAAGGCGGCAAGCCGAGCAGCTTCAACATGCACGAAGTGCGCTCCAGCAGCGCCTCGCCCGTGCGCCTGGCCTTGGCTGCTGCATCAAAGCCGATGATCGCAAGCTGCACCACGGCCTTGAAGCCATCGGCATGCGTGGCGCTCACCTTGAGCTGCTCAGGCGCACCCAGGCCCCGAGCGCCAGTCACGCGCACTTGGTGCTCGCCCACATCCTCGATCTGCACTTGGGTGAAGTCACACACCACATCGGGCAGCATGTATGCAGCTGGATCGTGAATCTCGTAGAGCAATTGCTCGGCCACCACAGCGCGGTTCACCAGGCCGCCCGTGTGCGGCGGCTTGGTGACGATGAAGCTGGCATCCGCGCTCACTTCCACAATCGGGTAGCCGATGTTGGCCCAATCGGGTACATCTTCCCAATCGGTGAACAGCCCGCCCGAGCCTTGCGCGCCGCATTCGATGATGTGGCCAGCGAGACTGGCTTGCGCGAGTTTGTCTTGCTCATGCGCTTGCCAGCCAAAGTGGTGAAGCAGCGCGCCGAGCGTGACTGCGCTGTCTACACAGCGGCCTGTGATCACCACATCGGCCCCCGCATCGAGCGCGGCTTTGATGGGCCATGCGCCCAGGTAGGCGTTGGCAGTCAGCAGCTTCTCAGGCAACGCCTTGCCGGTGATGAGGTCACAAACGCCGGCTTCGCGCATGGCACTCGCTTGCGCCAGCACATCGTCGCCAGTCACCACGGCCACTTTCACATCCACGCCCAGGCTGGCCGCCAGCTCGCGCACCGCCTTCGCGCAGGCTTGCGGGTTCACGCCGCCTGCGTTGGAAATCAGCTTGATGCCGCGGGATTTCGCTTCGGCCAGCACCTGCTTGCAAGTCACGGCCACAAAATCCAGCGCATAGCCTGCCTCCGGGTTTTTCATGCGCTGCGCAGCCAAGATGCTCATGGTGAGCTCGGCCAAGTAGTCAAACACGATGTAGTCCACATTTCCGAGCTTGAGCAATTGCGGCGCAGCCATGCTGCTGTCGCCCCAAAAGCCGCTGGCCCCGCCGATGCGGCAGGGCTTGGGGTTCAAATCGGTCGTGCTCTTGTTGTCAGACACCAGCAATCTCCTTCACTCAAAATGCAGCGCATGACGAGCACGCCCGCAGAAACACTGATCCAGTTTGAACCCGAATTCATCGAAGGCGTGCGCGACATTTGGCACAACAAAATCATTTTCAACCAAACCCTCGGCTTGAAGCTCGTAGACATCGCGCCTGAGGCTGTGTCTGCCCGCATCGACATGCGCCGCGAGCTGGTGGGCCACTATGCCTACAACCGCATTCATGGCGGCGTGATTTCTGCGGGCCTGGATGCCATGGGCGGCCTTGCCGTGATGGCGGCCATCGGTGCGCGGCACATGGATGAGTCGGTGCAAAAGCGGCTTGATCGCTTCAAGTTTTTGGGCACGATTGACCTGCGCATTGACTACCTGCGCCCCGGCATCGGCGAGTACTTCACGCTGCATGCCGAAGTGATGCGGCTGGGCTCAAGGGTGGCAAGCACGCGCATGGAATTTCGGGCTGCGGATGGGAAGTTGCTGTCCACGGGCAGTGCGGCATACATCGTGAGTTGAGCGGGGTCGGGGGCAGTTTTACAGGAGATCAGGAGACAAGGAAGAACTGCCTGAAGATTTTTGAATTTCAATCCAGAAAGGCCTTCTTCTTCTACTCCTTATCTCCCGATCTCCTGTGAAACGGCTGCCTGGCTTGATTGCAATGTGAGCGTCAAGATTTCCCTTTGCGCATGGCTACCGCCGAAGTGGTGGGCTTGGATGAGCTTGGGTTCTAGCAAGTCGATCACCACGCGATGATGTCCCGAAGCGTGGGCTTGCATTGCATGGGTGGCGGCTTGGCCGATGGCGCGCAGGAAGTGGGCGTTGTCGGTGGCTTGCTTGAGTGCTTTGCTTTGGGCTTGCAGCAGGCGCTGGGCATCTTGCTCGCGGCCCATTGCCGCGAAGGCCATCATGGCGTGCATGTCGTTGAAGGCGTAGTGGCCGTCTTCGGCGCGGCTGGCCCAGCGCTCGGCAAGCGGCTCCCAGCGCTGGCCCACATCCACATCGTGCAAACGTAAGCGCCAGAGCAGCGATGAGGCATCAATCAGGTGCAGCACGAAATCTGCGCTTTTGGGGATCAAGTACCCGTCGTAGATGCGCAGCGCGCGATCGAACTGCCCCAGCTTGATGTGAAACAGTGCCCAGTGCCAAGCGTTGTGAACGGCAAGCAAGCCGCCTTCGTGCCAATGCGCAACACCCGACGCATACCAGGCGATACCTTCTTCGGCGCGGCCTTGCATCTCCATCACGTGCGCAACAGCGTGCCAGGCCCAGCCGTCTTGCGGATCGAGCGATACGGCTTGGCGACCAAGCCGCTCAGCCTCTGCATACTGCCCGCTTTCTTCCAGACCAAACGCATGCATCGCGCACATCGCCGAGTAGCCCTCCATCCCTTCGCGCCAATGCGGCCACGCGGCTTGAATGCGCTCTAGCAAGCGGCTTGCATCACCCGTGAAAAAGTCGATCTGATGGCCCCATTGCAGCGCGGTGGCATCGAGCGGGTGGCCTGCGTTGTAGGCCAGGAGCGCATCGCTCGCGGCGTGCCAATGGCCTTGCGCAAGCTGCGTGGCTGCTAGTTGCAACGCTTGCTCTTGGGGGTTCATCTCCAAGCCTTCGCAAGCCGCCAATTCCACACACGCGGCCTCAGCCCCCGCCTTTTCAGTGCCCAGCAGGTACAGCCATGCCAAAAAGATCGGCACGCTCGCCATCTCCGGCGCGGCGGCTTTGGCAGCGAGTGCTGGGGCGAGTGGGTCGCCGTGAAAGCGCAGCAGGTTTCTTCTGGCTTCGTTGAGCAGCGTGAGGGCTTCGACAGGCTCAGCCCGAACGGAAATGAGTTCACTCACCCAGCTACCTCCCCCGCTCGCCCTGAGGTATCGAAGGGCTGGGCTGTGGGCTTCGATATGGCACGTACCTTGTCCTGAGGTATCGAAGGATCAGCCCGAACGGAGATTTGTTTGGCCACAGATCGTGGTGGCGCTCAATACACAGGCGTGAACTTACGCAAGGTCTCAACCACCTCCGCGCTCAAGGCAAAGCCAGCGCCATGCTTGGCGGCGAGCTGCGCCGAGCGGGCCGCGAACGCATCCACACCCATGCCGTACACAAATTGCAGCGCCCCGCCCGTGTGCGCGGGAAAGCCGATGCCGAAGATGCTGCCAATGTTGGCATCGTGAACGCTGGTGAGCACGCCTTCGTGCAAGCAGCGCGCTGTTTCCACCGCTTGGCGGTACAAGATGCGGTCTTGCAGCTCGGCGAATGCGGCGGGTTCTTCAAACCCTGCTTTAGGCGCAAACGCATCGGCCAAGCCTTTCCACAAGTGCTTTTTGCCGCCCTCGGGGTAGTCGTAAAAGCCTGCGCCGACTGCACGCCCTGCCCGCTTGAACTCGGCCACCATGCGCTCCACCACCTTCTCGCCTGGTGTGTCCACATAGGTTGTGCCCAGAGCAGCGAGGTCAGCCCGCGTTTGCTCGCGCACATGCAGGCTCAAACTCAGCGAGGTTTCATCCAACACCGCCAAACCGCCCACGGGCATGCCTGCCGATGTGCATGCGTTTTCAATGATCGCGGCGGGCACGCCTTCGCCCAGCATGGCAGCGGCTTCCATCACAAAGGTGCCAAAAGTGCGGCTCGTAAAGAAACCCCGGGAGTCGTTCACCACAATGGGCAGCTTGCCCAAAGCGAGCACATAGTCGTAAGCCCGCGCAAGCGTCTCAGCATCGGTTTTTTCGCCCTTGATGATTTCCACCAGCTTCATCTTGTCAACAGGGCTGAAAAAGTGGATGCCGATGAATTTCTCAGGCCGGGCGCTTGCTTGGGCCAAGCCGCTGATCGGCAGCGTGCTCGTGTTGCTCGCGAAGAAGCCACCCTCAGCCAGCATCGGCTCGGCTTCTTGCGTCACTTTCGCTTTCAGTTCGCGCTGCTCAAACACGGCTTCAATGATGAGATCGCAGCCGCGCAAATCTTCGGCACTGGCAGTCGCGGTGATGCGGCCCAGCGCCTCGGCTTGCTGCACCGCATTCATCTTGCCTTTGGCCACACGGCCGGCGGTGAGCTTTTGTGTGTAGGCCTTGCCCGCCTCGGCTTTTTCCTGGCTTACGTCTTTCAAAACTGTGGCAATGCCGCGCGTGGCTTGCGCATAAGCAATGCCTGCGCCCATCATGCCCGCGCCGAGCAGACCCACTTTTTGCGGCTTGTAGCGCGGCACGTCTTTGGGCCTGGATGCACCGCTTTTCACCGCATTCATGTTGAAGAAAAACGTGTTGATCATGGCCCGCGCATTCGGCCCGGCCATGAGCTTTGCGAGGTATCGGCTTTCGATGCGAAATGCCGTGTCCACATTCACGCTCGCGCCTTCGATCATGCAGGCCATGATGGCTTCGGGCGCGGGCATGAGGCCACGGGTTCGCTTGCGCAGCATGGCGGGTGCCACCGCCAGGCCCTGCGCGATGCTCGGGCTTGAGGGTTTGCCGCCGGGGATGCGGTAGTCCTTCGCGTCCCAAGGGTGCTGCGCGGCTTGGGGGTTGGTGGCATTGGCGCTCAACCACGCGAGCGCCGCTGCTTGCAGCTCGGTGGCATCGGCCACCAGCGCATGCACCAGGCCCATCTCGTGTGCTTCGCCAGGCGTGAAGAGCTTGCCCTCCATCAGGTAAGGCTGCGCGCCCAAAATGCCCAAGGCGCGGGTCATCTTGGTCACACCAGTGGCCCCCGGCAAGAGGCCCAAACCCACTTCGGGCAGGCCGAGCTGAATCTTGGCGCTGTTCACCGCGATGCGGTGATGGCCGATGAGTGCCACCTCCCAGCCGCCACCTAAAGCGCTGCCGTTGATGCAGCTCACCACTGGTTTGCCCAGGGTTTCGATCCGCCGCATGTGGCTTTTGAGGCGCTCGATTTCGTCATACAAGCGCGGTGCATCCTCAGGTTTGAGCCGCATCACGCCTTTTAAATCCGCGCCAGCAAAAAAGGTGCTTTTCGTGGAGGTGAGCAAGTAGCCGATCACTTGCGCGGCATCCGCAGCACA
Source organism: Comamonadaceae bacterium (assembly GCA_013298415.1). Taxonomy (GTDB): domain Bacteria; phylum Pseudomonadota; class Gammaproteobacteria; order Burkholderiales; family Burkholderiaceae_C; genus JAAFHN01. Next base: position 602 of record JAAFHN010000126.1, on the reverse strand, counting down.
AGCATCGGCCAGCGCAGCCATGTCGGTCTGCCAATCGATGCACATGGTGTTCACCGGCGAGTTGGGCTCGTCGAAGGTGACGATGCCGACTGCGCCGTTCGGTGTGTCAAGGCGCTCGTAACGGATGGTTTTCATAGAAATTCAAAATTGATAGCGAGAAAGCATTTAAACACTTGGACAGAGGTGCTAAACGGCCTGACTAAGACCAAACCTCAGATGCGCCAACCCGTCCGTTCGGGCTGAGCCTGTCGAAGCCCCTGGCGATGCCCAACGACCAAGCTCAGGGCGAACGGGTTTCTATCTGAGGCATGGTCCTAATCAGGCTGGATGGCTCTAAAAATTCAAAAAAATGGCCTTCAAACCCGCTCCACAATCGTCGCGATGCCCATGCCTCCGCCCACGCACAGCGTGGCCAGGCCGTAGCGCTTGTTTTGGCGGTGAAGCTCGTCAATCAGCGTACCCAGGATCATCGCGCCAGTGGCGCCCAGCGGGTGGCCCAAGGCAATCGCGCCGCCGTTCACATTCACCTTCTCATGTGGCACGCCCAGCTCTTGCATGAAGCGCATGGGCACAGCGGCAAAGGCTTCATTCACTTCAAAAAG
>JAAFHN010000324.1 GCA_013298415.1 Comamonadaceae bacterium | reverse complement strand
GCATGGGGCCTGTTGAATTCCTATTTTGATAGCAACACAGACAACAAAAACCTGGACAGTGGTGCCAAATCACTGCAAAAGACTGATCCTGAGTGGCGTTTGGATGCCTTGAGGCTCGACGCGCCGCACATCCATGCGGATTTGAGCAAATCCGCTGCCAACAAGGCCAGTTTTGAGGCGCTGCTGGCATTGTTTGAGCAATGCGGCGTGGCCGAGCATCGCGATGCGATGTTTGGCGGCGAGCCGATCAACCACACCGAAGGCCGACAAGTGATGCATTGGTTGCCTCGGCAGCCAGTTTCGGTGCTCCAAAGCCTGATTTCTGAGCAAAATCCCCTCACTGTCCAGGTGAAATCAACATCGGATGCTGCGAAAAGAGTAGCAATTGCAGCGGCGGAGGTTTTGGCGAGCCGAGAGGCGTTTTTTGCCGCCACAGAGGCTGTGAGGGCCGATGCGCTGGCGGGCCACGTGCGCGATGTGGTGAACATCGGCATCGGCGGCTCTGATTTGGGGCCCTGCATGGCTGCCCAGGCGCTGGCGCAGTTCAGCCAGGGTGGGCCGCGCGTGCATTTTGTGAGCAATGTGGATCCGTATGCCCTGGAGCAAACGCTGCGCCATTGCGAGCCGCGCTTCACCCGATTCATCGTCCAAAGCAAGACCTTTTCCACCATCGAAACCCGGCTGAACGCGCAGGCGGCGATTGCCTGGCTGAAAGCGGATGGGGTGAGCCAAGTTAGCGATCACTTGCTGGCGGTATCCATGAATGCCGAGGCCGCGCGGGCGATGGGCTGCGGCACGGTACTGAACATGTGGGATTGGGTGGGGGGGCGGTATTCGATTTGGAGTGCGATTGGCGCGCCGCTGGCGATTGCCATTGGCCGGGCGCACTTCGAGGCGTTTTTGCAAGGCGCTGCCGACATGGACGCGCACTTTGTGCAAACGCCCGCCGCCCGCAATTTGCCCGTTTTGCTGGCGCTGCAAGACGTGCTCTACCGCAATTTCCTCGGCTTCGGCTCCCGCAGCGTTGCGCCTTATGCCCAGGCTTTGGCGCGTTTACCCGCTTACTTGCAGCAGCTGGAAATGGAGAGCAACGGCAAGCGGGTAGACGGTGAGGGCAATGCGCTGCCTTACCAAACAAGCGCGGTCGTCTGGGGCGAGGCCGGCACGAACGGGCAGCACGCCTACTTTCAGCAGCTGCACCAAGGCACAGAAGTGGTACCGATTGAGTTCATCGCTGTGAAAAAGCCCATGGCCAGCGGCGAGCACGCAGCCACCCAGCACCGCACCTTGCTCGCCAACGCCATCGCTCAGGCCCAAGCCTTCATGGTGGGCAAGGCTGATGCAGGCGGCCACAAGCATTTCGACGGCGGGCGGCCCAGCAATTTTTTGCTGCTCGATGCGCTTACCCCTGCAAGCCTTGGCGCGCTGATCGCGCTCTACGAGCACCGGGTGTTTGTGGCAGGCAGCCTGTGGGGGCTGAACAGCTTCGACCAGTTTGGCGTGGAGCTCGGCAAAGTGTTGGCAAGCGACATTGAAAAGCGCATGGCAAGCGGCGATGTGACGGGCTTGGATGCGTCTACGGCGGGTCTATTGAGCAAGGTGATGGCATGAGCGCGTCGGAGACCAAAGCAAAGTGGGTGGTGTTCGATTTAGGCGGCGTGCTGCTGGGCTGGGATGTGGACTTGCTGCAGCGGCATTTGCCGGAGTTGGCTGGGCTTCGCGACCCGACCGCGCCGCTGGTTGCACGTTTTTTTGGCACTCCCGGCTGGAAAGCTTTTGATCGCGGCGAGATTGACGAGCAGGCGTTGGCGCGGTCCCTATCGCAAGGCGAGCGTGGACAAACCAGCCCTGAGCGCATGGCCGAGCTGTTCGAAGTGATTCGCCAATCGCTGGTACCGATGGCCGACAAAGTGGCCTATTTGAAGCGCCTGGCCCTGCGGCGAGATGCTGGTGAGCCGATCCGGGTCGGCTACCTGTCCAACATGCCAGCGCCCTATGCGCGCAGGCTGCTGGCGAACTACGACTGGTTTTCGTGTTTCGACGCAGGGATCTTCTCCGGCGATGTGGGTGTGATGAAGCCGGACACGGGCATTTTCCGGAAGTTTGAGGCGCTGACAAACGCGCCGGGATCGCAGCACCTCTTCATCGATGACTACCCTCACAACCTGCTGCCCGCCCAGGATCTGGGCTGGGCCACCAGCCATGCCGCCTTCGAGCGCGACTACACGATTGATGTGGAGGTGTGGCTGAGAGCCTGACAGCGCTTTTGAACCCCTGCGGAGCAGCCTTTGCGCCCAATTTGAAGCAAAACAACTTCACTGTCCAGGGATTTGCTAGTTGCGTCGCTACAAAAAACGCAGCAATTGGCTCTGGCCTGCGCGGAAAGCGCGTGCGGCGCTCAGTTCCGGAACAGATCCAAGATTTTTTTCTTTTCGTCCTGGCTGGGGGCGGCTGGTGCTGCAGGCGCTGCGGGCTTGGGCGGCGCCTCAGCTGGAGCGGTCGTTGGGGAAGCAGGTGCTGCGCCGACTCCCGCGCCTGAGCCTTCCGGTAGCTTGTCGTCTAAGCCCACGCTGCTCACGCCAGCGCCCCGGTAAAACTCTTCGTAGAACCACTCCCCACCCGACTGGATCACGCCTTCGGGCGCCGTGGGTTCTTGCACCGCCACGCCTTTCAGCGCGTGCTCCATGTAGCTGATCCACACGGGAAGCGCCAAGCCGCCACCTGTTTCGTTGCTGCCCATCTTGCGCGGGTTGTCGTAGCCGATCCACACGGCAGCCACCAAAGTGGGGTGGTAGCCCACAAACCAAGCATCCATGCTGTCATTGGTGGTGCCCGTTTTGCCGTAGATGTCGGGTCTTTTCAGCGTGGCCTGCGCTTTGGCGGCCGTGCCGGATCGCGTGATCTCCTGCATCAGTTGCGTCATCACAAAGGCGTTGCGCGCATCGATGCCGCGATGGGCTTCGTCGCGCGGCGGGCGCGGCGGCTTCACGAGCAGTTTGCCTTTGGGGTCTTCGATGCGCGAAATCACAAAGGGCGACATGCGGTAGCCGCCATTGGCAAACACCGAATACGCCTGCGCCATCTGCATCGGCGTCACCGAGCCCGCGCCAAGCGCCATGGTCAAGTAAGCTGGGTGCTTGTCAGCGTCAAAGCCAAAGCGCGTGATCCACTCCTGTGCGCGCTGCGCCCCCACGCTTTGCAACACGCGAATGGAAATCATGTTTTTCGATCTGGCAAGGCCTCGTCGCAGTGACATCGGGCCTTCAAACGTACCGTCGTAGTTTTTGGGCTCCCAGGCCTGGCTTCCCGTGGTGCCTGCGTCAAAAAAGAGCGGCGCGTCGTTCACCACGGTTGCCCCGTTGAAGCCTTTTTCCAGCGCAGCGGAGTAAATGAAGGGCTTGAAGCTCGAGCCGGGTTGGCGCCAAGCTTGGGTCACGTGGTTGAACTTGTTCTTGTTGAAATCAAATCCGCCCACGAGCGCACGCACTGAGCCGTCGCGCGGATCCATCGACACGAATGCGCCCTCCACCTCGGGCTGCTGGGTGATTTCAAAGCCGCCTGGGTTGTTGGGTTGCGGCTTTGCCAGCTTCACAATGCGCACGATGGCGCCCCGCCGCAGCTTGATCGCAGGGCCCGCTTTGTCGCTCAAGCCCGATTGCACGGGCTTGATGCCGTCGCCAGCCACTTCTACGGTTTCGCCACTTCGGCGAACCAAAGTCACTTTCTTCGGCGTGGCATCCAACACCACAGCCACTTGAAGCTCGTCGTTGTCGCGCACCTCGCCAAAAGCGTCGTCCAGCGCTTCTTCGAGTGCTTTCGGGTCGCTGGCGTCTTTCGGCAGGGCCACAAACTTTTCCGGTCCGCGATACACCTGTCGGCGTTCGTAGTCGAGCAGGCTGCGGCGCAGGGCGCGGTAGGCTACTTCTTGGTCTGTGGAGCGGACGGTGGTGTACACATCCAGGCCGCGCGTGTAGGTTTCCTCCCCATACTGGGCGAAGATGAGCTGGC
>JAAFHN010000060.1 GCA_013298415.1 Comamonadaceae bacterium | reverse complement strand
TTGAAGTCTTCCACGAGCGATGAAAAGCGCGGCTTGTCGGCCAAGAAGGCATCGCTGATGCCGTGCACGGCGAAGGCCTCCGGGTTGTTGGGGCGGTCAGGGTTCAGGTAGTGGTGCCAGGTGCGGCCTGTAGGCTTTCTGCCCACGTACTCGATGCAACCGATTTCAATCACCTTGTCGCCAGAATCGGGGGAGAGGCCAGTGGTCTCCGTGTCTAGAAAAATTTGACGCATGGGCGAAGTATGCGGGCAGTCGCGTCCCGGAAGTGGTGCACGCCGTGCTACTTGCGACGCTGCGACAACACCTCGGTGACGGGACGCAAATTCAGGGGCGGCGTGAGAACACCCGCCACATGATGAAACATGGCCTTCGCGCGATACAGCAGGGGCGCATGCTTCGCCAAGAAGAACACGGTCGCCATTTGGTTGCGCGCCTGGGCAACCACAGCCCACAGGCCAGGCGCAGGCTCGTCGGCCCCAATCAGCACTGCGGCGTAGGGGTGAGCTTTCAGCTCTGCGCTCGCCTGAGCCAGATCGCGCACGTGATCCAGCTCGCAAAAGCCACGCGCGCCCAACCACGCCCTCACCAGCAAGGCCACTGCTGCTTCTTGATGCACCAGCAACACGCGCTCATGCGATTCCAGCACTTGGGGCTGAGTGCCGAAAGCATCGGCGTCATCCAGGTTCAAATCCACGCCTATATCTGATGTGCTGGCCGAGGCAAACAGAACGTCCATCCCGCTCAAGAGCCGTTGCCACTGGATTGGGCGCTGAATCACATCCACCACATTCGCAGGCATGCGGTCTTCGTCTTGCGCACAGCTCACCACCCAAATCGGCAGCAAGTCTGGGCGATCTTCCAAATGCGTGAGCGCTGCGTCCACCGCGCGAGGCGAGCTGCCATCCACCAAGATCAGCGCGGGCGCGCGCGCGGCTCCTGGCCGCCAGCGCACATAGGCCGTTTGCCGCTCGCGGGAAAGGTCAAACAGGGAGGCGAGCGCATGCTGCTCAGCCACACTGAAGCCTTCCACCATCACGATGACTGAACGCGCCACTCAATTCCTTTGATCTGACGCGGCTCCCTGTTGGCGGCGAGCAGTGATGTTGGGCAAGCGGGGCTGGATCGAGCCAGCCGCAGCCAATTACTGTCGCGCCGGAAGCGGCCTGCGAGTTTGCACATAGGCGTCAGAGGGCAGAAATTTTGCACCATCCGCATAACGCCAATCTGTCATCGTGCCCTTGCCGCCACGCAAGCCGAGCTTGCCCACGTAGGCGCCCATGGTGGCTTGGTGGTCGATGGCGCGAAACTCAGCGGGGCCAAAGGGCGTGCTGAACTTCAAGCCGCGCAGCGCTTTCACGAGCTTTTCTTGATCGGTGCTGCCCGCCTTTTTGATGGCCGCAAAAATCGCCTGCATGCTGGCATAGCCCACCACCGATCCGAGCTTGGGGTTCTCGTTGTACTTCTTGTAGTAGTTGGTGGCAAAGCTCGCGTGTTCGCGGGTGTCGATCTGATCCCATGGGTAGCCGGTCACGATCCAGCCTTTGGGCGTTTCGTCTTTGAGCACGTCCAAGTATTCCGGCTCGCCTGAGAGCAAGCTCACCACCGGAATGCGTGGAAACACGTTGCGTTGATTGCCCTCACGCACCAGCTTGGCCAAATCCGCGCCGAAGGTCACGTTGTAAATCGCATCTGGCTTGGCCGCCATCGTGGCGCTCAGCGTGGCCCCGGCTTCGAGCTTGCCGAGTGCGGGCCACTGCTCGCTCACAAATTCCACATCAGGCCGCTTGGCTTTGAGCAGCTCTTTGAAGCTGGCCACCGCCGATTGGCCGTATTCATAGTTGGGCGCTATGGTGGCCCAGCGCTTGGCGGGCAGCTTGGCCGCTTCTTCCACCAACATCGCGGCTTGCATGTAAGTGCTGGGGCGCAGGCGGAAGGTGTAGCGGTTGCCCTTTTCCCACACGATGGCGTCCGTCAACGGCTCTGTGGCGATGAACACGCGCTTGTTTTTCACAGCGTGGTCAGCCAGGGCCAAACCCACGTTGCTGAAAAATCCGCCGGCCAGCACATCCACTTGCTCTTTGGATGTCAGCTCAACGGCGTGGCGCAGCGCCTCTTCGGGCTTGCCCGCGTCGTCGCGGGCGATCACTTCTACTTTGCGGCCCAGCAAACCGCCTTGGGCATTGATCTCGTCCACCGCCAATTGCCAGCCGTTGCGATACGGGCCGGTGAACTGGGCGATGGTGGAATAACTGTTGATCTCGCCGATCTTGATGGGCGGCTTGGAGTCGGCCTTCGTCTGCGCGCTGGCAACGCCTGCACAGGCCAAAACGAGCGCCAAAGCCCCCATCGACACAGCACGGCGGTTGAACACGGTCATCGTCTTTCCTTCAATAGCGTCCCACAACATGCGGGTTCTCCCCAATGTAACGAATCATCGCGCCGGGGGTGTACACAAAGTAGCCGTGATGCAATGCGATGCATGACATTCGACTTCTCTCTTCAATTCATGCGTGCCGCAGCCCTTGCCTTGGCAGCCTCGGTAGGGCCGACGATGGCTCAACCCCTGGCGCTTGACCTCGCACCCACGCCGCCTGTTGCCGCCAAAAAGCCCAAAGACGTGACCGTGCATGGCGACAAGCGCATCGACGACTACTTTTGGATGCGCAGCGCCAAACCTGCACAAGACGCGGCGCTGATGGCGCATTTGCGCGCTGAAAACGCCTACGCCGATACGGTGATGAAGCCACTCGCCCCTTTAAAAGACGCGCTCTACAAAGAAATGCTGGCCCGCATTCAAGAAACCGATGAGTCGGTGCCCTACCAGCGGCGCAACTATTGGTACACCAGCAAAACCGAGCAAGGCAAGCAGTACGCCACCCACGTGCGCCGCAAAGGCGGGCCGAATGCGCCAGATGAGCTGTTGGTGGACGTGAACGCGCTGGCCAAGGGCAAGAAATACATGAGCCTGCGCGGCATGGCCATCAGCCGCAACGACGAGCTGCTGGCCTATGCCACCAACGAAACGGGCGGATTGGAAGCCACGCTCAAGGTGCGCAACATTGCCACGCAACGCGACTTGCCCATCCAAATCAAAGACGTGGCGGGCTTCGTTTGGGCTGCCGACAACAGAACCCTTTTCTACAGCAAGCAAGACAAAGCCAAGCGCCCCTACCAAGTGTGGCGGCACACTCTCGGCAGCAAAAAGCCCGATGTGAAGGTGTTTGAGGAAAAAGACGAGACCTTTTGGCTTGGCCTCTCAAAATCCCGCAGCGATGCCTTCATTCAAATCCAGCTCGGCAGCAAAGACACCTCAGAAGTTCACCTCCTGCCCACGGATCAGCCCATGGGCAAATTCAAAGTGGTGCAGCCGCGCAAAAAGGGCTTGGAATACAGCGTGGAGCACCGGGGCGACACGCTCTACATCGGCGCAAACGACACGGGCGTGAACTTTCGCTTGGTGACCGCCCCCGTGGCCAGCCCAGGCCAAGCCAATTGGAAAGAGTTCACCGCGCACCGCGACGACACGCTGATTGAAGACATGATGCTCTTTGCCAAGCACATGGTGGTGCAAGAGCGCGTGCGCGGTGTCAAGCAGTTGCGCATTCATTCGTTTGAGACGAACTCAGATCACGCCGTGGCCTTCACCGAGCCGAGCTACGACTTGGGCAGCGCGGAAAACGCCGAATTCAACACCACGAATTTGCGCTTTGCCTACAACTCGCTCACCACGCCGCTGAGCGTGTTTGACTACGACATGAACACCCGCCAACGCGAGCTGAAAAAGCGCCAGCCCGTGCTCGGCGGCTACGACCCGGCAAAGTACACCACCGAGCGACGCGAATACAAAGCGGCTGATGGCACGATGGTGCCGGTGAGCCTGGTGTACCGCAGCGATCTGCGCAAAGCAGCAGACGGCAAACCCGCGCCGCAGCCGCTCTTGCTCTACGGCTACGGCTCCTATGCCAACAGCAACGACGTGTACTTTTCCAGCGCCCGCGTGAGCCTGCTGGATCGCGGCGCCATCATCGCCATGGCCCACATCCGAGGCGGCTCCGATCTCGGCCGCAAGTGGTACGACGACGGCAAGCTGGCCAAAAAGATGAACACGTTCACCGACTTCATCGCGGTGGCCGAGGGCTTGATCGGCGCAGGCTACACCAGCAAAGACCTCATGATTGCCCAAGGCGGCAGCGCAGGCGGGCTGCTCATGGGCGCGGTCACGAACCTGCGGCCCGATTTGTGGAAAGCCGTGGTGGCCGAAGTGCCCTTTGTGGACGTGATCAACACCATGCTGGATGAAAGCATTCCGCTCACCGTGGGCGAGTTTTTGGAATGGGGCAACCCCAAAGTGAAAGCCGAATACGACTGGATCCGGCCCTATTCACCCTACGACAACATCCGCGCCACAGCCTACCCCAGCGTGTACATCCGCACGGGATTGAACGACAACCAAGTGGCCTACTGGGAACCCTCCAAATACGCGGCCAAGCTGCGCGAGTTTCAAACCAACAAAGCCGCGCCCATCCTTTTCCACATCAAGCTAGAAAGCGGCCACGGCGGTGCATCTGGCCGATACGACGCCCTCAAAGAACGCGCCGACGTGTTTGCCTACATGCTCGCGCAGTGGGGGCTGGCGAAGTAGCGGGTTCGGGCGTTGAAAGCGGCCGAGCGGTGGCCGAGGGAGAGGTCGCTGACCGGCGGGTTCAGGTCAGTGCGCTTTTTGGGTCCCCGGTGCCTGCGGAGCTGAGCTGGGGCTCTTGTCGCCATTTTTGGTGCAAAAGAGCCGCTTTGTCCTGATATTTGCTAGATTTGTTGCTATGTTTTTTGGTTCAGAGATGTTGCATTGCAAGACTTCGTATCGACTTGTGGCGTCCGCGTGAGGCCTTGCCGCGCGTTCGAATCAACGCAAATTTTGGAGAATCCTCAAATGGCTGACACCGCAACCTATCCGCTGCGCTTGCCGCGCTCCATCAAAGCCGCCGCCGAGAACATGGCCCGCACCGAGGGCATCAGCATGAACCAATTTGTTGCGACCGCCGTGGCTGAAAAACTCTCAGTGCTGAGCACGGCCAAGTTTTTTCAAGAGCGAGCAGCTCGCGCCAAACCCGATGCCATCGACAAAATCCTGAACCGCCAAAACGGTGAGCCACCGCGGCCCGGAGACGAATTGCCGTAATGAGCGGGCATTGGAGTCTTGGATTTCAGCGTCCGACTTGAGCTTTCGGCGGGCGCACGTCTGCGAGATCAAAGTGACGGGCGCGGGCCATTTTGGGGTTGAGAAATGAAGCGGGCTTTAAATTTAAGGTGTGACCCCATGCTCTCGCACATACTGGTTGTGCCCATGCTCGAGACGCGGCTATTGCAGCCACTCTTAATGAAAAAGAGCCGCTTTATTCGGGCATTTACTTACTTTTTTGCTATGCTTTTTGATTTACATATACAGCATTGCAATGCTTGAACCAACACATGCACACGCATCCCCGAAAAGCGGGAAGCGGGAGATCTGAGCCCGCCACGACTGTACCGTTGGCCGGCTTGCGTAGACGCCGTTCACGGACTGTTTCGCACCAAGCGGACGTAACTGGGCACGTTCCGGCTGCTGGAAGCGCCCACGGCGCCACTGACAAAGTCCACGGTCCATGCCGTACTGGAGCGCCCAAGGGCCGTGCCGGGGAACGCGACCCCACTTATGCTGGGGTTTGAGCACCCTCGATCCACCAAACTTGAGAGAGCCTTCACATCCGGCAAGCGCCAACCTTGGCCACCAAAATTGTTTCGTGCGTACTCAAGAGCTTGCTCATGCGAGAACGTGCTCGGGCTTCCGCTACAAGCAGTGCCGGTCCAGCTTTGGCCTGCGCTACATCGCTGCCAAATCAGACCGGTGGCGGTATCGGTCACCTCCGCAGCATTGACCGCGAAGCGGCTGGCGTTGCTGGGACATGCGGCCTGCGCATGTGCGCACAAAAACATTGCGACAGAGCCAAGGGCCAACACGATGGGCGTTTGAATCGAGAGCGATTTCATGGTTTAGCCTTTCCGGGAAGAGTGAAGTTGGAGCGGACGCGCACAAGAGGAAGTAAGCCTGCGCCCGAAGAACTGAAGCGAACGTTGGACGTTGCGGCCCTTTGAACGGACGGTGTGAGGTGCATTGCGATAAACGCGACCGGCACGCAACAACAGAAGCCGGACATCGTTGTCAATTGACCGAGGCGCACTGCGGAATGCGACAAACCTATGGCGCGTCAAGCAATGTCACTGACCGGCACGCACCAAGCGAAGACTCAGCTGGAAAAAGCGCGGCGCGTTGCCGACGCTGCCATTGTCAAATCCCACTACCCAAGCATTTTGAGAAACAGATCCCTCGTTGGGCGACCAATAAATTGCACTCACCGTATTCGGGAACGAAGCAGCATTCAGAGCTGGCCCCGCGCCTGGCTGCTTGCCGTAATCCACAATGCTTTGTAGCTCTTCTGCAGCGGGCATACGCCAATCGGTGAACCCACACAGCGCGATGCTGTTGACATAGTTCACGTAGCCGACGCTGTTGGTGGCCGCGTTGATTTGCGCCAGGCTAGGGATACCCCCGTTAGCAAGCTGTGCGCTGGTAGCGCTGTCGTAATTCGTGTAAAAGCTGCTCCCCGCCCGCAACCCACTCGCCTCCTTCCCCTCCCAAATCAGCCCTGTGATGTTGTCTCTCACGCAGCTCGTGATGGGGAAGCTGCCCACTTGGCTGTAGCTCATGGTGGAAAGCGCTGCGCGGTGGCCGTCTTGCTGCGAGTTCAAGGCGAGCGCGCCTGCGCTGCTGCACGCCACCAAGGTATCGCTGCCCGCTTGGTAGCACTGGCTGGCGGTGATGCCAGAGGGCGTGAGGCGCGGCTGTTGGCCGGTGCTTGGCAGGGCGAGCGGCGCCCCGGCCACCTCCACCGGTATCGATCCCGTCCAAGTGCGTGTCACCCCGCCCGAAGTGGCGCCGTTAGCTGTGACGAAGTAGGTGCCTGGACTGATAAATGTGTGTACGTAGATCAACCCCGCGCCGATGAATTGACCATTGGCCAACCAGCTGATCGCAACAGTCTCGGTGACACCGTTGGCGTAGGCAATCACGGGCGTTTGGGTCATGCGAAAAGTGACCGACTGACCAGCCAGGGGCGCGGAATTATTGGTGACACTCGCCCCTGTCCCCAGAATTGCCGACACACTCGGATTGCTCCAAGCCAATATCTGCTGCACATCCATGCGCCCTGGCCTGCTCCAAACCGAGACTTGGCGGAAGTCATTGGCGTTGTTCAATCGCAACTCAGGCAAACCAAAGGGCGTGGCTACAAACTGCGAGGTGAGCTGAGAGCCGACCACGAAGTAGTTGTCCACACTCGCGCCTTGGTCGATAGTCGCGCTGGGTAGGGCTTGGCCAAGGATCGTGACGCGCCGCACCGGCGTGGCGCTGGGGTTGTTGTTCCAGCGCACGGTCAGGCCGTTGCCTGCTGAGGCCGCAATGGCAGGCGCAGGCGCAGTTACCACGCTGGCAGAAGGTGACAGATCGTGTACCGGCAAGCGAGCCGCAATGCCAGGGGCGGGTACGTCACTCAGATTGTTGACGCCGAAGCTGGCGTCTGGCGTTGTGGTGTTGGCGCTTGAGGTGTTGAACACTTCCACCGTGTAACGCGCAAACATACTCACTGGTCCAAAATCTGTGAGGGGAGAGTCCACATAGCTCAGGGCTGAGCCCGGCCATGCGGTTTGCAAGGAGCCGCCACTCAAGCTCGACCAATTCAGCGCAATTGAGTTGCCGCTGCTGCTGGTGGTGACTGCTGTGCCAGGTACGGTTCCTGTTTTGTTGAGCAAGGCAAGCGCTGTAACACCTTGAACCGTGGAGGGTGCCAACACGACACCCGCACCCGGGAGCCCGGGCCCTTTGACGCGAATCGCGCGCACGCCAGCGTCTTGGTAACTTCTCGTTGTCGGGTTGAAACGGCTGCGTTGGAAGCTGAGTTGCACCGACGGCTCCAAGCGGCTGGGGCTTTGCCCCGCCACATCGGCCTGCATCGCGGGGTTGGCTTGCTCTCTGCGCACCATGCGGGTGCTCACCGATGCGTCGAAAGCACGCATGTTGCCTTGCAAGATCCAATTGGTGGCTACGGCCTGAGTCAGGGTGTCGTCGCGCTTGAAGACCAAGATCTTGGGGTATTCGATGGGCGTGGTGCGCGAGCCGTCTAACGCGCCAGTGCCTGGCTGGCGGATGGTGACTTCGACCACGGCCGCATCGTCGCTGGTGCTGCCCGGATAGCGCAGGAAGCCCAGGATCACGGGGTTGCGCAGCGCAGAGCCTTGGATGTGAGTGGGCAAGGTGGTGGTACCGTTGGAATACAAACTGCGCAGGTCTTCTTTGAGATCGCGGCTGCTGTGCATGTAGTCTGTTGCCACCCAGATCCGGCCCACGGCGGGGTCGCAGGCGGCAGTGGGCGTGGGTGTGGTCGCGACGCCCAAGCAGGCGTTCACGTGGTTTACCCATGCATTGATCTTGCCGAAGGTGAGCGCTGGGTTGGTGGGCAGGGCCACTTGGCTTGTGGCCAGCGGCGAGGCGCTGGTGACGAGCACTGGCTGGGGAGCACCATTGGCATCCACTTGCACGCCTGCGAGCTTGGCTCTCAGCTCGGTGGCCCCGGTATTGGGGTTTCTCGTGTGGGTGAGGGATTCGAGCACTGCATCCACGCCTGTGCCATCGTACTTGTAGATCGATTTCACCGGATCAAACTGCGTGGCCGCGCCGCTGACGCCTGACACGCCTGCTGAGCCGAGCGCGGCTCGCACGCTGCTCACGAGATCGTTGGTGGCCGTGGTGAGCCGGGCGGCGTCTACATCTGCGCCGTTGAAGGATTTGTCGGTGCCACGCACTGCTGCGGGCAGGCTGTCGCTCACGATTTTGTCGGTGAGCGGGTTCACGTTGATGCGCAGCACTTTGTTGGGCGCAGGTGCTTCGCCGCTGGCTGATGTGAACACCACACCACCAGGGGTGATCACGCGTGTGACGATGGGGGCTTGGAAAGTGCTCGGGAATCGGATGAAGTAGCTGCCGTTGTCGTTCGTTTGGCCTACGCGCTCCTGGCCGTTGCGGTCGGTCACGATGACTCGCGCGCGCTTGATCGGTGCGCCATCGCCTGCATCGCCGCCTGAGCCGGAATCGCCGCCGGTGCCGCCCACATCAACGGCGGCCACGTCGAAGGTGGCGGTAGCGGAGTCCCCGGTGACCGAAGTTTGGGGGGCAAGCGGATCTGTGGGCGGCGGCGGTGGCGTGACCGGCGGCGTGGCGGGAGGGGTTGGCGGCGTGGCAATGGGCGCTGGCGCGGGGCTACCCCCGCCTCCACCGCCGCAGCCTGTTATGCCACCAGCGGCTACCGCGAACAGCACCGCCAGCGATGCCAATTTGATGGTTTGCTTGCTCCAAACGTTTTGCATAAATGCCTTCTGCGTGATGCCAGATCCTGCGCACGCAGGCCCGATGGCCGACAGCTGCGCCGTCACATTTCGAAACTATACGTAAACGCTTACGCCAGCGCATCCCCATAAATACCGAGATTTGTTGACATTCAGCGTGTTCGTCACACAATTCAAGCCGCATCTTGCTTTTGGACTGGACAACCGTGACGAATTTCAACCTGCCCCCCTTGCGCGCGTGGCGCAGCCCTATATTGCTGGCGTGGATCGGCCTTTTGGCAGCCTGCGGGTCTGCCTCCGATGTGATTGCACCCTCGCCGACTGCCGCGCCAGATTTGGCCTGCCAGCTGGCGGCAGGCACTTCCACCGTGGTGGTGGGCTCGGGCGTGCCGGGAGATCCCACGCTGCCTGAGGCTTCTTCCGGCTACAAGCTGGGCAAGCAGCCAGTGATGGCGCAGAAATACATGGTGGTGACGGCCAATCCGCACGCATCCGCTGCCGGCTGCGCGATCCTGCGCGCGGGCGGGTCAGCCATCGACGCGGCCGTGGCTGTGCAAGCCGTGCTGGGCTTGGTGGAGCCGCAATCTTCTGGCATTGGCGGGGGGGCATTCATGCTGCACTACAACGCCACAACCAAAGAGCTCGCCAGCTACGACGGCCGCGAAACCGCGCCTGCCGCCGCCACAGAAAACTACCTGCGCTGGATTGGCGACACGGCCGCCACCGGCGCGCCCCAGCCCAATGCCCGCGCCTCTGGCCGCAGCGTGGGCACCCCTGGCGCCATGCGCATGCTTGAGATGGCGCACCGTGAACACGGCGTGCTGCCTTGGGGAGGGCTTTTCAACGACGGCATGCGATTGGCAAACGATGGCTTTCGCATCAGCGGCCGCATGGCAGATGCGATTGCACTGAACCGAACGAATCTGCTCCGAGACCCCGACGCCACCGCCTATTTCATGAATGCCGACGGCACCGCCAAAGCCCTCGGCACCACCATCCGCAACCCTGCATATGCAGACA
>JAAFHN010000089.1 GCA_013298415.1 Comamonadaceae bacterium | reverse complement strand
GATCTCTCGCAGCCGAAGGTCTCCCGCATGTTCGGGATTGTTCGGACATTGGTGTTCTCCGGAGTGGCGGGGTATGTGCTCGTACACTTCAAAATGACAACCTCGGGGCACCCCGCTTGCTTCGCTGTCCGGATGGCTTCGTCGATTTCGGCCGCAGAAGCCATTCCGGTCGAAATGATCATTGGCTTGCCCGTGCTAGCCACCTTGCGGATCAAGGGAAGGTCGGTGTTCTCGAAGGAAGCGATCTTGTAGGCCGGAACGTTCAAAGATTCGAGAAAATCGACTGCGGTGTCATCAAACGGCGTACTGAAACAGTGCAATCCGTGAGAGGAAGCTCGCTTCATGATCGGCTCATGCCATTCCCACGGCGTATGCGCTTCTTGGTAAAGTTCGAACAATTGTCGACCGTTCCAAAGGCTTCGCTCGTCCTCAATGACGAAGCCCGGCGCACGGATGTCCAGGGTCATCGTCTCGGCGGTGTACGTTTGCAACTTGATTGCATCTGCGCCTGCTGCTGCCGCTGCATCCACAATCTGCAGTGCGCGATCGAGGGACTGGTTGTGGTTGCCCGACATTTCCG
This sequence comes from Comamonadaceae bacterium, assembly GCA_013298415.1. Lineage (GTDB taxonomy): Bacteria > Pseudomonadota > Gammaproteobacteria > Burkholderiales > Burkholderiaceae_C > JAAFHN01. Next base: position 7,954 of record JAAFHN010000089.1, on the reverse strand, counting down.
CAATGAGGTAGGGGCGCGCTTGCCGACCGATCAGTCGCTTAGCAATATGCATAACAATTTACCTTGTGAATGCTCAGACGGCGCGACGACGACGCCAGATTGGATTTTGGAACTCGTACCCGGCGGACTCAAAAAGTCGTTTCGAAACGAGGTTACCGTCCAAGACGGTGGCAACAAAGCTTGAGTCCCGGCCCACCGTGTGTTCCCAGTCAGCGTGCCCCACCCGCATCAACGCTGCACCAAGACCGAGGCCGTGGAGGCCGGGATCGAGAAAGATCGAGACCTCGACCTCATCTCGACCAACCCGACTATCAAAGCGGAGTACGCCAACCGGGGTGTCGCCAACCACCCCAATGAGCATGCGACGCCTCGAATCTGCGAGAACATTGCAAAACCAGGCTTGGTGCACCGACCAAGGAATCGGACTGCGGTCACGCGATATGCTGCGCGTTTCAACATGATTGCGCCATTGGTACACAAGCTCCACATCATGCATAGCCGCTGCTCGCACCTGCAGCTCCGACGCCGCCAGGCTCAGCGCTACTCGCTGAGCACCACGACCATCGACGAATCGCAGCGACTGCTCGTGCATCGCCAATCGAGCGCCAGAGTCGTTCAGCATGGTGCGCACCAGCACCCCGATTGCTTCCGCGTCAGGCGCGCAGCCGTCGGGCAAGACTGCGCTGGCGCCAGTATTGCCCAACATGGGCACGACGGCCAACTGATTCTCGGCCGTTACCAAGGTGATGCTTGGTACGCCAACGCAACATCGCTCCCAAGCTGCCCCTCCCCCGGCGCCGACCTGGAGGTCGTGCCGGGAAAAGAAGGTGGCGAGGTCGGGTTGATCGACGCAAAGACTCATGTTCTGTTCAGCGCCACACCGAGCCTTCAACCCTGGAAGGGCCGGGTTGCCGCTGGTCGTGCCAATCTCGAGATGACCTTCGAACCGCGCCACACGTCGACAGGCATCAATCACAACCGAGGTCAGGCCAGCGGAATCCGTGCCCCCCATAAAGACGCCGATACTTTTCACCTGATCGCGAAAGCGATACCGCGCCGCATTGGCGAACCCCTTACCCAACAGGGCAAATCGCGGACCACACAACATGCGACTTCGATACTCCAAGCGCCCACGGTACTTCTCGGTGTGGTCAGTAGCGAGGTTGTGGTCAATCAGCAAATCTACGGCCAGCGAGCGATCAGCGAGATCATCGATCGCCGCGATTCGCACGCCCAACTCCTGGCGGACGTGCCCATGCCAGCGGGCATCGAGCGCGTAGCTGTCAACGAGCAGCCACGCACAGTCGATGCTGCGGAGCTGCTCAACCGTCTCACACGCATCTTGCTGCCAGGAAACGACGTTCCGCGCCAGCCGCGTACTGGCTTGAACTTCGCCCGAACTGAGCTCCTTCGGAGCGGGGAGGTATCGCACCGCGTAGTTCCCATGTCGCTGGATCACCTGCGACACATTCAGCTCCGAATCGCGCGTCACGAACAGTGCATCAGCGCCGACCGAGCGCAGCGCATCTGCCAACGCAAGGCAGCGCTTCAAGTGGCCCATTCCCAGTTCCACGGAAGCGTCAACGCGTATCGCGATCCGCATATTGCTGCTTTCAACGAACCTTGAACAGCGCCACCAAGGGTTCGCAACGAAGTGCCGTACGCACCCCCCCCCGATCCAGTAGCTCACCAATCATGGGCAACACCTCGCGATAGACCGACAGGAGTTTGACCACGTCGGCTACGCTGTGCGCGTAGCTCATGTTGTGGGTGCCGACCGAGAGGATTCCGCGAGCAAAAATTTCCTGCATCCAAAGCGTTTTTATCTCTAAGGCCGTTGCGCCCCGAGCGTCTCGCATCGTTAGAAAGCTCCAGCTTGGATGGCCGCCAACGCCGAAGACATCCGCCAACCCAGCATCGTCAATCAGCGCCTGCAGTCCATCGATGACTGTCTGCCCGCGCTGTCGTATGGTCTCGACTACAGGCTCGGCCTGGAGCTTGCGAAGGGTCGCGCGCGCAGCGGCAAGCGAAAGCGCTTCACCACCGAAAGTGAAGGAGAAGAAAATTTCCTCCATCAGTTTCATGATGTCTCGACGACCCGCGATGGCGGCGACGGGATAACCATTGGCCAAACCCTTGCCGAAGGTCGCGAGGTCGGGGGTGACGCCGAAGAGCTGTTGTGCGCCCCCATTTGCATAGCGAAACCCTGTGATCGTTTCATCAAACACCAGCACTGCACCGTGCTGATGAGCCAGCTGCTTCACGCCCTCAAGAAAGCCAGGGTCGGGCGCCGTGACGTTCATCGGCTCTAACACCACGGCAGCAAACTCCCCTTGGTGCTGCTCGAGCACCAGCCGTAGGGAGTCCAAGTCGTTGTATGCGAAGGAGTGGGTGAGATCGCGGACCGCCTGGGGTACGCCGCGGTGGCGGGCCGTGGAGCCAATGTACCAATCCTGCCACCCGTGATAGCCGCAAACCGCAACACGCTCCCTCTCGGTGTAGGCCCGTGCAAGGCGGATCGCACCGGAAGTGGCATCAGAGCCGTTCTTTCCGAATCGCACCATTTCAGCACACGGCACCATATCGCAGATCAACTCGGCGACCTCGGCCTCAATGGGGTGAGGCAACGAGAAGATCACGCCCTGCTCCAACTGCTCTTGCACGGCATGCGTGACGTCCTCGTCACCGTAGCCCAGGGTGATAGCAGCCAGGCTACTTGCGAAATCGATGTATTCGTTACCATCCAGATCCCACGCTCGTGCGCCCTTGGCGCGCTGGATGAACAACGGTGACACCCCAACCGGATATTGGGTTCGACTCTTGCTAAAGGTCTGGCTTCCGAGCGGGATGACCCGTTCGGCGCGCTGGAGGTACGCCTCAGAGGCTTGATAACGATGGTTCACGCAATGAACTCCGGTGACACTAAGAAATTCCGATGCTGGTCGCATGGTTGGGGGCGGCTGCGGCCCTGAGCCAGCGAGCCATCAAAATCAGATCCTCCTCATGGCCATCGAGAAGAAAGTGCTGCGTGCGCCGCCCCTCAATCTCAAAACCAGCCTTGAGGAAGGCGCGCTCACTGCCGATGTTCGAGGCATAGCAGCCAGCCGTGACTTTGCGTAACCCGATCTGCTTAGCCGCTATGCCGCAAAGCAGTCGTATCGCCGAGCTGGCCAGGCCAGCGCCCCAAGCATCCGGGTCTCCGATCAATATGCCGATATCACCCACTTCGTGATGCCGGTCAATTGGGCCAAGCTTGATGTTGCCCACATGCCGACCGCCCAGCGCTCGGCTTCGAATTCCCAGCAGCAGGACGAGAGGGTTGGCCAAGGATGAGTCCACGAAGGCGCGAGTGCTGGCAGCGTCGTGCATCGAGAAACGACTTTCCAGGTAGCGATTCACGATCGGGTCGTTCAGCCAGCTAACGTACCGCGTACCTACATCCCGCTCTTCCAGCAAGAACAACTCGACACGCTCGTCTTGCCATGCGGCTCCGGGAGAAGCTTGAAGCCTCATGTCTCTGCCCTTATCGCAACGCCGGCGTTGCGGATGTGCGCACGAGTCTGCATTGGGTTTTGGTCACGGAAACAGAAATATGTTCCGGCCGCCACGCCCTCTGCCCCGCCACGCAAAAAACCGTCTGCAAAATGCTCGGCGCGACCGCAGCCGCCCGACAGCACCACGGGAACGCTGACAATTGCAGCAATCTCAGCGCCAATCTCTGCCCGCAAGCCCAAGCCGCTGCCATCTCGGTCGGCATCGCTGATCCATAACTCCCCCGCGCCGCGATCAGCGGCCTCACGACACCAATGCAGCAAGCTCCGGCCAGTAGGCTGCGACGCACGGTCGCGCATTACCATGGGTTGCCCGTCGGCAGCGCAGCGAAAGTCCACAGAGAGCACAACGCATTGCGCTCCAAAGCGCGAAGCCGCCGAGCCAATCAAATCGGGCTCGTCTAGGGCCGCCGTATTGATTGAGATTTTGTCCGCGCCGAACTCAAGCAGTCTGGCGAAATCTGCTTGCGTCCGAACTCCGCCGCCGACGGCGAGCGGCATGAAAGTCTCGGCGGCCAAACGCTCAATCAACCCTAGCATCACTTTGTCGTCCCCAATGGGAGTACCGTCGATATTAAGCACCAACAATTCGTCGGCAAGCTGGGCCTCGTAAATCTTGGCCTGCGACACCGGATCACCGACTTCAATGACCTCTCGAAATCCCCGTGTCGTGACGAGCACCGGGCGCACGGTTTGGCCAACTTGGCGGTGCTTGATGAGCAATTTGGGAACCAGACGCTTCTTTAGCATCACTCCTCCCCTCCAACCCGCATCGCCAAAAAGCTGCGAAGGAAGCGCATCCCCGAGCCCTGACTTTTCTCCGGGTGGAACTGCGCAGCGACAAGTTGTCCGCGACGAATCACGGCGCTAAAAGTTTCACCATGCGTACACGAAGCCACCCTGTTCGCCAGGGTCGGCGCGCGGTATGCGTATGAATGGTCGAAGTAGAAATCTGCCTCGACTCCAGCCTTGAACTCACCGAACGGCTCCTCAAAGCAAACGTTGTTCCAACCGACATGAGGCACCCGAACGCCAGTCTCGATGGGATGTAGTCGACGAACGTGCCCGCCCCCCCATCCGATCCCTGTCTGATCGCCGAGTTCGTCACTCGTTTCGGCGAGCAACTGCATCCCGACGCAGATACCAAGCAGCGGACGCTCCTGCTCCAATGCCCACTCCTGAAGCGACGGCAACAAGCCGCTCGCTCGCAACTGCTGGGCGCAAAAACCGAACGCACCGACGCCAGGCAGCAACACGTGAGTGCAGGCTTGCATGTCACTCGCAACTGCAACCCGCTGAACCCGGGCACCTAGATGCTCGAGGGCGTTAGCAATCGAGCGGACGTTGCCAGCTTGGTAGTCGATCAGGCCAACGCGAGTACCTCTCATGTGCCGACACCGCCTCAAACAGCGGCGCTCACCTTGCGTGCGCGCCAGCGGGCCAACAGCTCTTCTGCATCGACACGAGTCATTGCGCCATCGCGGCTCCAGTGCGCGTGGTCATGCAAACGCTCCCCTTCCTGCGTGGCGGCAGGGTCATGGATATTCGGTGAAACCTGATGTCCCATCGCGATTTCCATGAACTCAGCCTCGGTGAGGCCCACGAACTCCAAAAAGAGATCCAGGCTCGGTGGGCGACGGCCTTCGTACTGATCGACCAGGTGCCTACCTTCGGCGTTGGTCATGCGGCCATGCCGGACATCAAGCGCCACCAGATGGGACGGACGCGAGTAGCCGCGCTTGATGTACTTGATGTAGTCGCGTACACCCTGCATGTAACACTCGATTTTTTCGTACTGATACTGGGGCGGAACATTCTCGACGCGATCCCCTTTCCAACCCAGTTCGCGTTGAATCACCTCGGATTGGTGCTTGACGTCCCAAGGGATATACGAACCCAGGCAAACCGAGCGGTAGTTCAGTTCCCGCAGGGCCTTCAGCGGGGGATAGGAGTAGGGTTTGAGATCACGCAGATCAACGTTTCCACCGAGGCGGACAAACATGTCGTCGGCACTGATGCCAAGATTGACGTAGCGGTTGAATCGCTTTTCGTCAACCTCTTCCTGCTGGTCGTAGCTGAAGTAGGCGGTGTACTCTGCAGAGGGCTCACCCCAGAAAATCAAGGGTACCTTCTTCTCCAGGGCGGTCCACATTGGATACGAGAAGATGCCAGTGTGGCAATGCCAACAGAAGTCTCCCTTTTCAAGCAGAGACTGCAACATCAGCTTCTGCACGACCTTCCAGTTCGGTGTGAAGCTGATCATGTCCACGCCGAGGTGGCGAATCGTACGCTTTACATTTTCGTCGAGGTTCGGCCGCAAGAAGCCGTGATCGAAGCGCACCACCAGTGGCTTTACGCCAAACTCCTTGACGAGGTAGTACAGGGTCCACGTGCTGTCTTTGCCGCCACTGAAAGGCACAACGCAATCGTAGTCGTAGCGCCCTCGGTGTTCCTCGATCAATTCGCCCAAGACCTTTCGATTGGCAGCCCAATCGATGCGACCCATTTTGAATTCCTGCTGGCGGCAGATGTTGCAGACACCTTGGTCGTCGAAAGAAATGGTTTCGTGCGTTTCAGGCAGGCCGCATTTGGTACAGCGCTTCATGGAAGAGTCTCCTTAACTAGGGTTTTCAGTTCAGTCAAAGACTGCTGGTGCAAAGCCTCATTGCGCGCATGGCGGTTCGAGTAGAGCAAATCTTGTCGCGCATTCAGCGCGCGCAACACATCGTAGTAGTCGAAGGCGCCGTCTGCGGGCAGGGCAGCGGCGAGCGCACGCACGACCGCGAGGTCGTCGCGGTAGTCGACAGTCAGGCGCAGTGCCGATGCGTCAAACATTGACCGCAGGTTCGCCCGGCTGAGCCCAGAGGTCTCACGACGCATCCAAAGTGTCACGTGCTCGCGGTCGGGGCCCGCTGTTGTCTCGCGCAGTGCACGTTGCAGGGCATTGCGGGTGAACACTTCGCAATCCAAGCCATCGGGAAAGCTCGGAGGGTCCACGTTGCTGGCATAGTCGACCACTCGATCCCTGCGGAGTTGGATCACCGCGTCCACAATGTCGGGATCGACCAGAGGGCAATCACCCGTTAGACGCACAATCTCCTCGGCGCAAGTCGCCTCAGCAGCGGCACCGAAGCGCGCAAGCACATCGCGTAAATCGCCACGGAACACACCCACGCTATGCGCGCGCAGCGTTTCCTCTAGTTGATCATCGCTGGGGTCGGTACTGGTCACAACTGTCAGACTGTCAACTCTCCGGGCTCGCATGACCCGTTTGGCCATGTAAACGATGGCGGGCCGATTTTCGATGTGTTCCAGAACTTTGCCAGGAAAGCGCGTGCTCGACATGCGTGCTTGAATGAATGCGTGACAGGCGCTCATGCGGCAAGACTCCATCGTCGAGGATCAATGACTGCTGCGTCGCCGCAATCGAGCTCTGAAGCCCGCAAGACTGCGCAGCGCGACCAAGCGGTGACGATCTGTTGAAGTTGCTCAACTCCGTCTACGCCAACCACGCACTGACTCACGGCCGGAAACCCTTTGATCACACCCAGCGCGGCCTCGAGTCGACCGAGGCCCCGATCCTCGCACCAGGCATGCCAGCGCCGCAAAGCCACGGCAGCCGACGGCAGTCGACGTACCGCATCTGCCTCGGGCATCAAAAGCAGGCCTTGCAAAAACGCAGATCGAAGCTGCAAACAGGCAGGCAGATCGCCCTTCACCAGCGTGCCGACCGTTTGATCGAGGGCATTGCCCGGCAGCTGTGCCGCGCCAATCGAAAAACGGGACTGAAGAGATCGCAAACCCGGCAAATCGTAGCAGGACACGCCAAGTTCAATCCCGGCGGCGAGGGCTTCAGTTTGCAAGGTCGGCCAGACGAGGTCACCCTGCTCGCCTTCTAAGTCTTGAGCTCGGTGAAATAGCATGACGCGCAATCGGTCACCTAGCCGTTGAGAGCTGCGTCGCAATGCATCCACAAAAAATTGGGGTGCTCGATCCATGCGAATTCCGACAGGGAGAGCTGGTAGCTTGCTAACCACTTGGAATGGCAGACCCACACACAACCCCGCCAGACGCTGCTCGATATCCCCGTAAGCGGCGGCCGTGTCAAGCCAACGGATACCATGCCCCGCAGCCGCTTCCAGCACGCCTCGAGCTTCAACGTCCCCGAGTGCCTGGGTTCTACCTGCCACGCCATAGGCAAGCCCGAACTGAGCTGTGCCGAGGGCTAACTCCATGCCGCGCCCTGCATGGAATCGCGCAGGATCTGCACGACTCGGCCCTGCTGCTCATCGCTCAGTGATGGGAACAATGGCAGCGACATCGCTTGCGCGTAATAGGCTTCGGCCAGGGGAAAGTCGCCAACCCGGAAGCCCAGGCGCTGGTAGTACGGCTGAGTATGGATC
>JAAFHN010000312.1:3725-4172 GCA_013298415.1 Comamonadaceae bacterium | reverse complement strand
CCGCTGCGTCACATCCAGCGCCACCTGCTGCAACTTGGCGCGAAGCTCGGGATCGACTTTGCCGTAAGCATCGAAGCTGTTGCCGACTGGTGATTTTCCGTAGAGGCTTGCATAGACTGTGGCAGCTGCTAAGTAAGTGCCCGCTACGGTGGGGTGGCTGCCATCGTAGCTTTGGTGGAGCTTGTTGCCGTTGGCAAGCTCCGGGTGGCGTTTGTAGGCTTCTTCAAAAGCCAAGCCCACGGGGATCACGAGCGCGCCGAGTTCGTTGCCAACCTCGGTGTAGAACTTCTCAATCGCGCGGATGTTGCCGGGCCGGGCTTGGCGGTGTGGTGCAGTCCAGGCATGCACCATGTAGATCGCGACTTGCGCGCCGCGTGCCCGGATGGTTTTGGCGGCTTCGGTGGAGGCAGCCCGAAACTCGGCTTGGCCGCCTGCACTCATCGCGTC
>JAAFHN010000312.1:0-3715 GCA_013298415.1 Comamonadaceae bacterium | reverse complement strand
AACGGCTCTTTTACGCCGATCTTGCCGGGCGTGGTGAGCCAATCGATGTTGTGGTGCGAAAGGCTCGATCCACCGATGGTGGCCGATTTGTACTGAAGCCGCTCTTCAGCCCCGGTATCGCCGCCTGCCACCATGCGGCGCACCATGTTGTGCAGGCTGTCGTTGTAATACAGGTAGCTGTTGCCCACAAAGAGGATGCGGCTGGGGTTGCTGACCTGCGGTGCGTTGACGGTGGGCGTTTGCGCTTGGGCTGCGTGCAAGCAAATGCCGAGCAGCAGGGCAGAGATGAGCTTTTTCATGCGGCGAGAGCATACGCCGAAGCGCGATCAGCTCAACTTGAGAAAACCTTGAGACGCGCTCTTCACAGTGAGGGCTCCTTTTGATTGATTGGAGTTTTCATGTCTCAAGTTTCGATTCGCAAACGTTCTTTGTTTGCCGTGACCACGGCCTTCTTTTTAGGTGCGGGATTGGTGCAGTGCGCTGCCGCCGCCACCGCTTCAACGCCAGCATCCGCTGCCTCGCCCCGTGTGCTGATGGTCGTGAGCTCGCACGGGCAAGACGAAGGCAAAACCCGCCCCGGGTTTGAGCTGGACGAGTTCGCCCTGGCCTACATGGTCTTCAGGGCCAATGGCTTGGATGTCGAGATCGCAAGCCCCAAAGGCGGCAAAGCCGAGCCAGACAAGTTCAACCCCAAGCGCGATCAGATCGCAGCGTTTCAAGCGCAACCCGGTGCGGCCACGCTCTTTGACAACAGCTTGGCCATTGCAGAAGCCAAAGCCGAGCGCTACCAGGCGGTGTTTGTGGCCGGTGGCAAGGGCGCGATGTTTGACATCGCGCAAAACGAGCCGCTGGGCCGCTTGATGGCGCAAATCTACGAGCGCGGGGGCGTGGTGTCAGCCCTGTGCCACGGCTCAGCCGCGCTCACCACCGCCAGGCTTTCCAATGGTCAATTGCTCGCCAAGGGCCGCCGCGTGACAGGCTTTACCAACGAGGAGGAGGCCGAATTTGGCAAGCGCTGGGTCAAGGAGTTTCCGTACCTGGTGGAGACCAAGTTGCGCGAGCAAGGCGCGCTTTGGCAAGAGGCGGGGATAATGCTGCCGCACACGGTGGTGGATGGCCGTCTGATCACCGGGCAGAACCCGTTTTCAACCGCCGATGTGGCTGAAGCGCTTGTGAAGGCCCTGGGCCGTAAGCCTGTGGCACGCACCGTTTACGCAGAAGAAGCCACCGTCAAGCTCGGTGCGCAGCACTTTGCCGGCGATAGCCAAATCGCTGCGCAGGCCTTGAAGCTCGATGCCAAGCGCTACCGCGTGGAGATGCTGGCTTATCTGGGCTACGTGCATGCCAAGGCCGCCAGCACCGATGCCAAGCGGCGCGAGGCCTTGGCACTGATGTTGGCCGCAGAACCGTATACGAACAGCCCGCGTGTCGGTGTGAGCACTGCAGAAATTGAGGTGATGCTGGGAGAGCGCGCGAGCGCCAAGGCAAGATTGAATGCAGTGCTGAGCAAACATCCTGCATTCACCGATGCGCAAACCGCACTTGCCGCACTGAAATAGTCACCCCTTCAGCCCCGAATCCCATGAGCCCCCGCCAAACCCGAGTTTTGCTGATTGAAGACCACGCCGAACTGCGCGAGCGCACAGCCGCTGCGCTGCGCGATGTCGGCTACTGGGTGGAAGAAGCAAGCGAGGGCAGGATGGGGCTTTCTCTGGCGCTTGAGGAGCCTCCGGACGTACTCGTGCTCGATTTGGGCTTGCCGGGGCTGGACGGCATCGCGTTATGTACCCGCTTGCGAGCCGCATGCGCGCAGCCGGTGGCTGTGCTCATGCTCACAGCGCGCGATGCCTTGAGCGACAAACTAGAAGGCTTTGCTGCCGGGGCCGATGACTACTTGGTCAAGCCCTTTGCCACGCCCGAGCTGCTGGCCCGCGTGCAAGCACTCAGCAAGCGGCGCAGCTTGCTCGAAGTCACCGAGCTGCAAGTGGGCCATCTGACATTGAATGCCCGCAGGCGGTTGGCGGTGCGCGAAGGCGTAGCGCTCGCTTTGCCGCCTACAGCCTTTGCGCTTTTGCACAGCCTCATGCAAGCGCATCCGCGAGCGGTGTCACGTTCCGATCTGATCGCGGTACTCTGGCCCGATGGCCCACCCGGCGAGGGCGACCCCGATGTGTTGCGCACACACGTGTTTGCACTGCGCCAAGCACTCGACAAACCTTTTGCCAAGCCCATGCTCGTCACCGTACACGGCATGGGTTTTCGCCTTGAAATTCCTTGAGACTCGTCCTATGTTCAATTCCATCTCCCGCCGACTGATGTTGGCCTTTGCGGCATTCACGCTTGGCTTGTCGCTTTGGTTTGGCTTGCTCGTGATGGCTGCGGCCTACACAGTGGAAGACAGTTTTTTCTACCGAGAGCTGCGGGCCGAGGCCAAGCGCCTGGACGATGCGCACGCGGCCAGCGGCAAGTGGGCAGCGCCTGCCAAACCATGGATGAGCTTGCATGAAGCCGCGAGCACATTGCCCAAAGACATTTTGGATGCCCGCCAAGCCGAGCCCCATCGCCGCGAGTTCACCGGCCAAGCCGGGCGGCACTACCACTTGCACGAGCTGCGGCGCGGTGCGGCCTATCCGGTGCTGCTGGCCGAGGTGAGCCAGCAACTCGTGGTGCGGCCTGTGCGCAATGAGCTGCTTGCCTGGCTGGGTGCTTGGGTGTTGGCCACCTTTGTGGCTGCGTTGGTACTTGCCGCTTGGCTTGCGCGGCGCTTGAGCCAGCCGCTGCAAAGCCTGGCTGCGGCGGTGGAAAAGCTTGAGCCGCAGCACTTGTCTGGCGCTTTGCCACTGCCCCACACCCAGCGTGCAGACGAAGTGGGCACGCTTGCGCGCACGCTTGGCGCACTTGCTCAGCGCGTGCAGGCCTTTGCGCAGCGCGAGCAGCGGTTCACCCGCGATGCGAGCCACGAGCTGCGTACGCCGCTGGCCGTGATGCGCATGAGCTTAGAGCCTGTGGTTTCAGGCGCTGCTGCGGCTTTGTCGGCGCGCGATGCCGAATCGCTCTACAGCAATGTGCTCTTGATGCAGGACGCAGCGGCGATGTTGCTGATGCTTGCACGAAACGAGCGTGAGGCGGCATCCCAAGACGCGAGCGCAGAGGTGTTGCCGCTGGTGGAGCAATGGGTGTTGGCGCATGAGGCTTGGCTCTCGCGCAAGGGCCTGAGCGTGGTGTGCAAGCTCCAGTCGCGAGAAGGCCCCCGGTGGCCTCTGCCCAAGGCCGTTGCGCAAACTTTGCTCTCTAACCTGCTCAACAACGCGGTGCAGCACGGCTCATGCGCATCGCCCATCACGATTGACCTGGAGCAGGGCCATGTGCGCGTGACCAACGCTTGTGTAGCGAATCCCGCAGCGGCAAGTGGCGGCACGGGCATGGGTTTCAGCATCGTGGAGCGGCTGCTTCAAGCCTATGCTGGAAAGCTTGAGTTCATGCGCACTGAAGCCCAGGCGCGGGTGAAGCTCGTGTTTGCGTGAGGCCCCATGTCTTCAACGACAATCAGCATGTGAAGCCTGCCAGACCGCCGCTGGTGCAAGTCCCGAAAGGGCGCACTGGAGGAAGGTCCGGACTGCACAGGACAGCGTAGGAGGTAACACCTCTCCACCGAAACGTCGAATGGCCGCAAGGCCGCTAGCCCATAAGGTGCGGATCAGAGCAACAGAGACGA
>JAAFHN010000224.1 GCA_013298415.1 Comamonadaceae bacterium | reverse complement strand
CCCTATGTCCTAGTATTCATTATATTCGTTGCTATATTTTTAGGAGTTTGCCATGACCGCAGCCCTGATCGTTTCCACCGCACGCACTCCCCTTTGCAAAAGCTGGAAGGGTGCTTTCAACATGACCCACGGCGCCACGCTGGGCGGCCACGCCGTGAAGCACGCCATTCAGCGCGCTGGCATTGAGGCTGGCGAAGTCGATGACGTGATCATGGGCTGCGCCAATCCTGAAGGCGCAACGGGGGCCAACATCGCCCGCCAAGTGGCGCTGATGGCCGATTGCCCCATCACCACCTCGGGCATGACCGTGAACCGCTTTTGCTCAAGCGGCTTGCAGACCATTGCGCTGGCCAGCCAGCGCGTGATCGCAGGCGAGGGCGATGTGTTTGTGGCAGGTGGCGTAGAGAGCATCTCTTGCGTGCAGCAAGAGATGAACCAGCACATGCTGGCCGACCTGGATTTGGCCAAAAAGAAGCCCGAGATTTACTGGAACATGCTGCAAACCGCCGAGCAAGTGGCCAAGCGCTACGGCATTGGCCGCGATGCGATGGACGAATACGGCGCGCGCAGCCAGCAGCGCGCCACCGCAGCGCTCGAAGCGGGCCTTTTCGCAGCTGAAATTGCCCCGATCACCGTGAAAGCCGGCGTAGCCGACAAAACCTTTGGCCTCATGACCAAAGACGTGACCGTCGCCAACGACGAAGGCATCCGCGCAGGCACCACCAAAGAAGGCATCAGCGGCATCCGCTCCGCCATCCCCGGTGGCTTGATCTCTGCCGGCAACGCCAGCCAGTTTTCCGACGGCGCAGGCGCTTGCGTGGTGATGCATGAGGATCTGGTTGCCAAGCGTGGCTTGAAGCCGCTCGGCCGCTTCTTGGGCTTTGCAGTCGCTGGCTGTGAGCCCGATGAAATGGGCATCGGCCCGGTGTTTGCGATCCCAAAAGTGTTGAAGCGCCTGGGCTTGAACGTGTCTGACATCGATTTGTGGGAGCTGAACGAAGCCTTTGCCGTGCAAGTGATCTACTGCCGCGACAAGCTCGGCATCCCCGACGACAAGCTGAATGTGAACGGCGGCGCGATTGCTGTGGGCCACCCCTACGGCGTGAGCGGCCAGCGCCTCACTGGCCATGCGCTCATCGAAGGCAAGCGCCGTGGTGCCAAGCGAGTCTGCGTGACCATGTGCGTGGGTGGCGGTATGGGCGCTGCCGGGATTTTTGAGGTTTTGTAACTGATCTCGCATCACTGAGGAGCGGCGGCATGTACTCGTACACCACATTGGGCAGCGACGATATGGCGCGCTCCAAGGCATTTTTCGTACCCACTTTGGCAGCGCTCGATGTGGTGCCGTTTTATGACTCCAATGATGGATTGGCCTTCGCCAAGCGGGGCATCAAGCTGCCTTCGCTTTGGATCACATCGCCTTTTGATGGTCAAGCCGCCAGCCGGGGAAATGGTGCGATGCTGGCTTTGGAGGCCAGCAGCACAGAGCAGGTGAATGCCTTCCATGCCGCAGCACTTGCGAATGGCGGCAGCGATGAAGGCGCCCCTGGCTACCGCGAGCACTACGCGCCCAATTTTTACGCCGCCTATGTGCGCGATCCGTTTGGCAACAAGCTTTGCGCGGTGTTTCGCGATCCCGCTCGCGCCGCGAGCTGAGCACACCGGCTGAACCGGCAAAAAACCAGGTTCAAAAACCCCCAATCCGACGAAACGGCCCAAAATGCCGCTGAAATGCCCTGCGCTTTGGACGGGCTGCGTTGTGATTTGGGCGGCCTTGGCATCCAATATCGGCATGGTTTGAGAAGTTTGCGCTGCAACCAAGTGGGCTTGCGGGGCATCCATCTCAGCAGTGTTTGAAACCGGATTGCCAAGGATCGCTCATGTTCACATCTCGCAAACTCGCACTTCCTTTGCTCGCCGCTGTGGGCGCAATGCTGGTACTGGGTGCGCACGCCCAGGAGGCGGCGACTCGACAGATGGAAGCCGGCAAGTTGGCCGACATGAACAATTGGATGTGGAACGCGCAGCAGGGCAAAAAGCTGAGCCCAGGCGGGGAAGCCGTGCGCGATGTGCTCAAAGGCGTGGAGGCCAAAGACTGCGCGGCAGCGGTCAGATCGCTCAACGAGGGCCTGGCCAAGGGGCACAGCGAAGTCCAAGTGCTGGCTGGCGCGATGTTTCAAGAAGGCATTTGCGTGAAGCAAAGCTGGGATCGCGCAACCCGCTTGTACGAGCGCGCTCATGTGGCGGGCAGCCCCGTTGCCGCCGCACGGCTGGCCGCTGGCTACGCTGGCAGCGTAGGTGGACGCGACTTGGGCACAGCGATGTATTGGGCCGTGAAAGCCAAAACGCCAATGCCCGCAGAATGTCAAACGGCAGCCGCCGTGGTGGACGACACCGCCAAGTTCGTGGCCGCGCTCAACGCCATGCCCGCAGGCCGCCTGCAGGCCTGTGTGTACACCGCCGCCGTGATGGCCACCGTGCAAGCCGAGGTGAACTCGCCCGATTTGCAGGGTGCATTCCCACTCACGGGCGATGTGAGAGTGAATTTCGTGCCGTCGAGCGGCCAGCTCGACATTGCCCCCAACTTGCAGGCCGTGATCCCAGCAGGCCGCATGGGCAATGCCGAAGCCTTGGAAAAAGAAGTCACAGCCGCCCGCACTGCACTCAGCGAGCAGCTGCGCATTGTTGCGGACAGGGCCGTGAAGCAAAACGACCGCCCCGCTGGCGTGCAAAGCGATTGGCGCGTGAGCGTGAGCTACGCCTTTGCGCCGGTCGTCACCCGCTAGCTTCCGCCCGGCTTTCCTGGGGCGCGGCCCAAAAAGCCCGAAGGGCGCTCGGTCAACGGCGAGCCTGAGCAACTGCCTACAGTGCTGGCCTTGGGGCAGCGGAAACCGGTTTTTCGAGCACCGCTGAGCCCCGCGACGCAGCCCGCCTGTCGGACATCGCGGCGCAAAGACTTCATACACTTGCTTACATGAATGTCTTTCGCCGGGGTGTGCTCTTCACAGTGGGGTTGGCCACCACTTTTGTGTTGCTGTTTGCGGTGATCGGTGGCTTGGGAACCTGGTTTTGGATATCGGCCAGCAATCAAATCGCGCTCACCGCCACTCAGCAGCGCTTTGCGGCTGCATCCAGTGCAGCGATCGCACGCGTGGAACGGGTGACTGAGCCGATCGATACGCTCATTGGCCTCATGGTTCATGAATTCGACCACCCCAGCGCTGCTCGCTTGTCGGTAGGTTCGTTAGACGCACCGATCCCGAGCGCAAGCGCACTCCGAGGCCTTTGCTCCTGGTGCCGCGCCATGGCGTGGTCGATGTCACAACACCCCCAGGTCGCCTCGGTGTACGTTGGCTACAGCAACGATGATTTCATGCGTGTTGCGCGACTTGATGACGCGAAGCTGCGTGCGAGTTTCTCGGCGCCAGAGTCTGCCGCCTGGGGCCTTCAAATCATTCGCCAAGATCGCAGGAATGGGAAACGCGAAAGCCGTTGGTGGTTTTTTGGTGCCGATGGCAGCGCCGTGGGCACCAAGCCCGCTGCAGAGGCAGGCGACTATTTGCCCAGTGAACGGCCATGGTTTGTGCAAGCGCAGCTGAGCCCTGGTCAGACCATCTACACAGACCCGTACGTGTTTGCCACCAGCAAGGCCATAGGACTCACCGCAGCCCAGCGCTTGCGCCCAGGCAGTTCGGCAAAACCGAGCCAGGAGTTTACGGTGGTCGGTGTGGATTTCAGCCTGAGCCGCTGGTCGAGCACCCTGGAAGTCGCCGCCAAGGAGCTGGGCGTGAATGGTGCGCGGATGGCCATCGTGAACGCAGATCGGCGCTTGCTTGCCTACTCCCAGCCCCAGCGGTTTGACGAGCTCTTGCTGCAAACCATAGAGCGCGGCAAAGCCACCGGAACCATTGAAATGCCAAGGCCCGATGGTGTGGATCTGGGCATTGACTTGGCGCTTTCTTACCTTGCGCCGGGCGTGCCGGCGCGCTTTCAGGGGCCTCGGGGCGAGCCCGGTTTCGGTGCCTTGTTTCAGATCAAACAAGATTTCGGAGGCTCAAGTTTCGCGCTGCTCTGGGCCAGCGAAGAGCAGCTTAATGCCGAGCTGCGCAGGCTTCAAGAGCGTGCAATCCTTATGGTTTCCCTGCTGGGCCTTGCCCTTTTGCCCATGGTGGCGCTTTTGGGGTGGTCGATCGCGCGGCCTCTGCGCGGCTTGGCTTTGCAGGCGCGGGGAATTTCAAGTTTGGCAGAGCCGCAACAGCTGCCCACGCGATCCGTGGTGCGCGAAGTCAACGAGCTCAGCGGCGCGATCCACAAGGCCCAGCACACGGTTGCCAACTTCGGCAAATTCGCCCCGCGTGGCGTGGTGGAAGACATCGTTCGCAGCGGCGCTACACCAAGGCTCGGCGGAAAACGGCAAAGCGTGAGCCTCTTTTTCTCAGACATCGAAGGCTTTTCCAAACTCTCTGAAACGCTGAGCCCGGAAGATTTGACCCTACGGATGACGCAATACTTCTCGGAGCTCGCGGGCGCGCTGATTGCCGAGGGGGCGACGATCGACAAATACATCGGCGACTCGATCATGGCCTTTTGGAACGCGCCACGTGAGCAAGCCGGGCATGCTCGCATGGCTGCCCTCGGTGCGCTGGCCGCAACCCGCGCTGGCGAGCGAATCAACGCGCAGTGGCAGGCCCAAGGGTTTGCGGCGATCCGCACGCGCATCGGCCTGCACGTGGGCGACATCGTTGTCGGCAATGTGGGCTCGGCCGACCGGATGAATTACACGGCACTCGGGGCCGCAGTCAACCTTGCCTCTCGACTTGAGGGCGTGAACAAGTACCTGGGCAGCAGCATCTTGGCCAGCGATGAGTTCATGCGCCAAGCCGGTGATTCAGGCTTGGCTTGGCGCGCCATTGGCCGGGTGGTGCCTGCGGGCACCACGCAAGCCATCGAGGTGCATGAGTTGCGCACCGAGCCACTGGGTGACTTCGCCCGTGAGGCCTGGCAATCGCTCATGCAGCGCTGGGCACACGCAACGTCTGGGCAATGCTTTGCCGAATTGGCGCTCGGGTTGCAGCGCTTCGATGCGGCCCACGGCCCAGACCCCGTAGCGCAGCATCTGCTCCTGATCGCGCAAGAGAGCGCGAGCGGCCGGCGCGCGATCAGCAGCGATGGCGTGATCTGGCTGGGCGGGAAGTAGCCGATGCGGTGAATCGTATTCACCGACGTCATGGAAGCCACACGCCACCGCACTCAGATCTACCTGCATGAAAGCCTGCAGGTAGATCTGAAAAAAA
>JAAFHN010000365.1 GCA_013298415.1 Comamonadaceae bacterium | reverse complement strand
CACTGCGCCTGGGCTGTCGCGCGAAAAAAATGGCCGGGCTCATGCTGCACCGCCTTGCGAGGGAGCCTTGCTGCGCGAGGCGATCCACAAGGAAATGGCAAGTGCCAAAGCCAGCGCGGCGAGCGCCGCAAGCACGAGCTCGTGCGCGGTCAATGCCAGATCTTGTTGGGCCGTGGGCATGACGGTCACCACCGCCCAACCCAGCGCTTGCACGCCTGGCAAATCTTTGAATGCCACGCGCTGCACCGCTACTCGCCACGCGCTGCCTCCCACCTCAGCCTGGGCCACCAGGGTTTGGCCGCTTTGCAAGGCCTGGGCGTGCAAGCCAGCCACTTTGCTTTGCGCCTGCGCAATCGCCTGCACCGGCGATTGCGCCGCACCCAGCATGCTGGGTGGCCCAGCCCCTTGCGCCTGCTGCGTCTGTGGCCCGACCGTGCTGGCAATGAGCTGCCCCTTGCCATCCACCACATAGGCCACGCCGTCCACTTGCTGGCGCGCTGCCAGCAGCACGCGCTGAAGCTCTGAGAGCAACACATCGGCCGCCCAAACCGCATCCTCTGGCCCCGCAGCCTTGCGCGCCAGCGTGATCGTGAGCTTGGCAGTGCGCGCGTCCACATACGGTGGCAACCACACCGACTCGCCTGACTTGCTCGTTTGTGCCGCGATGTACCAAGGCCTTTGCCTTGGGTCGAGTTGGTCGCTTCTCACCACAGCGCCTGCCTCGCCAGGACTTGCTGCTTTTCGCCATTCGCGGCTCATGCCCTCTCCCGGCGGCCTGCTCGCCCGCAGCGCAGCTTCGTTTTCGCGGAGCACACCGAGAAAACTGCCGTCTGCGCGGCCCACATAGGCGTACGGTAGTGCAGCGTCCACTCCCGCTGCCGCCCACAATGCACCTTCTGCCACCGGTCCCGAAGTTGGCACGGCCGAAAGCGATTGCACGGCACGCTGGGCTTGCCTGAGCGTTTGCGCGAGGGAGTGCATCACCAATTCGTCGGCGGCAATGGCCGAGCGCTCAAACTGCGCGTCCTCGGCACTTTCACGGCGCTCTCGCAAGTCCCACGCGACCAGCGCGAGCGACAAGCCCAGCAGCAAAGCCGCAGCGGGCGCCAAATACCGTTTGGTCCAGGTTCGCACGGTCGATCTCCTCAAGCGCGCCGCCAAGCGCGCAGAACACAACTCAAGCCGCACTATGCCGCAAACTTGTGCGGATGCTTGCCCTTCACATGGGCGTAGAGGCTGCGAATATGGGCGATGTCGGCCTGTACGTCGCCTGTCGGCGTGAAGATGCCGAAGTGGCCGATGTGCTTTTTTTCGTAGTCGGTGTAGGCCAGAAAGATCGGCAACTTTGCTTCTTGCGCGATGTAGTAGAAGCCGGTCTTCCACTCAGCCACATGCCCACGCGTGCCCTCGGGCGGCACGATCAACTGCGCCTGGCCCTTGGTGGCGCGAAGGGTTGCACCCAAGACTTGGGTCATGTTGTTGGATTTGCTGCGATCCACAGACACCCCGCCCAGCCAGCGCATCACAGGGCCAAAAGGCGGCTTGAAGATGCTCTTCTTGCCCAGCCAATAAAGATTAAGCCGCCAATAAAAAGCGCCCATGAGCGCCATTGGTAAATCCCAGTTGCTGGTGTGCGGCGCGGCGATCATCACGCAGCGCCGCGCCTCTTCAGGGTAAGGGTCAACCACTTTCCAGCCGCGCAGCAGCCGCCAAGCCCAAAACACCAGCTGAATGAACTGGCTTACCCCTGGCGTTTGAAAAATCGTGAAGTGCATGAGCGCAATGTAGTGCGCTTCACGCACATCTCCGTGACAAATACAGCGATGCGCGCTGCGCACGCCAAGCCGCTTACGCGGCTACGGATCAGATGGCTTGCGCCAACTGCTCCATCACCTTGGGATTTTGCCTTCACCTAACTTTGCTGCGCAAAGTGAGTGAAGTCGAATCCAGCGATGCGCGCTCCGCACGCTACGCCGCTTGCGCGGCTGGGATCAGATGGCTTGCGCCAACTGCTCCAAGATCGCTGGATTCTCAAGCGTCGTTACATCCTGCGTGATCGCTTCGCCTTTGGCGATGCTGCGCAGCAGCCTTCGCATGATTTTTCCGCTGCGGGTTTTGGGAAGGTTGTCGCCGAATCGGATGTCTTTGGGTTTGGCGATTGCACCGATTTCTTTGGCCACCCAGTTGCGCAGCTCGGTGGCAATGGCTTTGGCCTCAGCACCTGTGGGGCGCGAGCGCTTGAGCACCACGAAGGCAGAGACTGCCTCCCCCGTCAAATCATCCGGCCTGCCCACCACCGCCGCCTCGGCCACCAAGTGCGTACACGACACCAGCGCCGATTCAATCTCCATCGTGCCCATGCGGTGGCCGCTCACGTTCAGCACGTCATCAATGCGGCCGGTGATGCGGAAGTAGCCTCGATCTGCACTGCGCACCGCGCCGTCGCCGGCCAAGTAGAGCTTGCCGCCCATCTCCTCAGGAAAGTAGCTCTTTTTGAAGCGCTCCGGGTCGCCCCAGATGGTGCGCACCATGCTGGGCCAAGGGCGCTTGACGACCAGCATGCCGCCAGAGCCATTGGGGATGTCTTTGCCCAATTCATCCACGATTGCGGCTTGAATGCCGGGCAGCGGCAGCGTGCAACTGCCGGGTACCAGCGGCGTAGCACCAGGCAGCGGCGTGATCATGTGGCCACCCGTTTCGGTTTGCCAGAAGGTGTCCACAATCGGGCAGCGCTCGCCACCCACGTTTCGGTGGTACCACATCCAGGCCTCGGGGTTGATGGGCTCACCCACACTGCCCAAGATGCGCAGGCTCTTCAAATTCCAGTTTTTCGGGTGTACGGCCGCATCGGTTTCGCTTGCCTTGATGAGCGAACGAATCGCGGTGGGTGCGGTGTAGAAGATCGTTGCCTTGTGCTTTTCGATCATTTGCCAAAAGCGGCCCGCGTTGGGATACGTGGGCACGCCTTCAAACAAAATTTGCGTGGCCCCAGCTGCAAGCGGCCCGTAGCACACATAGGTGTGGCCGGTGATCCAGCCGATGTCGGCCGTGCACCAAAACACGTCTTTGGGCTGGATGTCAAAGGTCCAATCCATCGTGAGCTTGGCCCACAGCATGTAGCCTGCGGTGGAATGCTGAATGCCTTTGGGCTTGCCGGTGGAGCCGGATGTGTAGAGGATGAAAAGCGGGTGTTCCGCGCCCAGGCTCTCGGGTTTGCAGGTGTCTTTTTGGCCTTTGAGCGCTTCGTTAAACGTGATGTCGCGGCCCGCCACCATGTTGCAAGCCGTTGCCGTGCGCTCCCACACCAGCACCGACTTCACCGATTCGCAGCCGCCTAAGGCCAGCGCTTCGTCCACGATGGCTTTGAGCGGCATTTCTTTGCCGCCGCGCATTTGGTAGTTGGCCGTGATGATGGCCACAGCGCCTGCGTCGATCACCCGATCTTGGATGCTCTTGGCTGAGAAGCCGCCAAACACCACCGAGTGCGTGGCCCCAATGCGCGCGCAGGCTTGCATCGCCACCACGCCCTCGATGCCCATGGGCATGTAGACGATCACGCGGTCGCCTTTTTTCACGCCTCGCTTTTTGAGCGCATTGGCAAATCGGCAGACTTTGGCGTGCAGCTCTTTGTAGGTGATGCGCTGCACTTGGCCGTCGTCCAGCTCCAAGATGATCGCGGTTTTGTTC
>JAAFHN010000053.1 GCA_013298415.1 Comamonadaceae bacterium | reverse complement strand
ACGTGCGCAAAGTGGATGTGCTGGGCCTGAACCGGGTGCTCGATTCAGGAGCCACCGCCCTGCTCTCGCCTTTTGGCTTTTCGCCCACGGGAGAGGCATTCAATCTGAGCATGGAAGAGGTGGCCACCTCGGTTGCGATTGCGCTCAAGGCCGACAAACTCCTCTTTCTGAGCGAGCAGGCGGGCATTCCAATCCAGATCAACTCACCAATCAGCGACGACAACCCTGTTGACACGGAACTTCCCCTGGCCAGCGCCGAAGCCCTGCTAGCCCAGCTGCCGCCCGCGCAATCGCCCCTCGACATGGCGTTTTACTTGCAGCACTGCGTAAAAGCCTGCAAAAACGGTGTGGAACGCTCCCACATCCTGCCCTACAAGGTGGATGGTGCGCTGCTTTTGGAGGTGTACGTGCACGACGGCATCGGCACCATGGTGGTGGACGAAAAGCTTGAGAGCCTGCGCGAGGCAAACGCCGACGACTTGGGCGGCATCTTGGCCCTCATCGAGCCCTTTGAGCGCGAAGGCAGCTTGGTGAAACGGGATCGCAACGAGATCGAACGCAGCATCACCGACTACACCATCATCGAGCACGATGGCGTGATTTTTGGCTGCGCCGCGCTTCATGCCTATCCCGATGCAAAAACGGGAGAGATGGCTGCGGTGGTGGTGAGCAAACAAAGCCAAGGCCAAGGCGACGGTGACCGGCTGCTCAAGCGCATCGAGCAGCGTGCGAAAGCGATGGGGCTGCAAAGCATTTTTGTGCTCACCACGCGCACGATGCACTGGTTTTTGAAGCGGGGCTTCACGCAAGCCGATGTGGCTTGGCTGCCGGAAGACAAGCGCAAGAAAATGAACCTTGGCCGTAACTCGCAGGTGTATGTCAAACGGCTTTGACCGCAGGGCGCTGCTGCGGGGTGCAGCGGCTTTTTGCGCCATGCCCGCCTGGGCGCAAAACGCCCGCGAAGCCGAGTGGGCCAGCAGCGGCAGAGTGGGCGCGTTTTCCTTGGGTGTGGCCAGCGGTTTCCCGCAGCCCGATGGTTTCAGCGTATGGACTCGCTTGGCCCCGCAGCCGATGCAGGCCGATGGCGGCATACCACCGCTGCGCATCCAAGCGCGCTGCGAAATTGCCAGTGATCCGCAATTTGCCAATGTCGTTCAAGCGCTGCCGCTCGTGGCCGAACCAAGCCGCGCTCATAGCCTGCACGGCTTTGCAAGTGGATTGCAGGCAGATTCTTGGTATTGGTATCGCTTCATCTCGGGCGGCTTGGTCAGCCCGGTCGGCCGGGCGCGTACTGCCCCAGCGCCGAGCGCGTTGCCTGCCAAACTGCGGCTCATTTTGGCGAGCTGCCAGCACTTTGAAGCAGGCCACTTCAGCGCGTGGCGGCATGCGGCGCAGCAAGAAGCCGATGCCGTGCTCTTCGTAGGCGATTACATCTACGAAAACCATTACAGCCGCGCAACCCGCCTCCGCGAGCACGATGGCGATGCACCCCGCGATCTGGCCGGCTACAGACGCCGCTACGCCCACTACAAAAGTGATGCGGATTTGCAAGCGGCCCACGCAGCTTTCCCCTGGATGCTCATGTGGGACGACCACGAGGTGGAAAACGACTACGCCGCACTCGCCTCCGCCCGCTTGATCGAGCCCGCCGAATTCGCCCGCCAGCGCCTCGCGGCTTACCAAGCCTATTGGGAGCATCAGCCGATGCCGCGCAGCGCTGCTGTGTTCACAGGGCCAGAGCTTGCCCTGCACACCCGATTGCGTTGGGGCAACTTGGCGGATTTGTGGACGCTGGATACACGCCAGTTTCGCAGCGTGCACGCCTGCCAAGCGCCCCCGGGCAGTGGCGGCAAGGACGGTGGTCAATTGGTCAGCGCCAATTCCTGCGCCGAGCTGGCTGACCCGGATCGCAGCTTGCTGGGTGCCGCCCAAGAACGCTGGATTGGTGGCGAGCTGGCAGCCAGCAGCGCTGCCTGGCGGGTGCTCGCGCAGCCCACACAGGTGTCGGCCACCACCCTGCCCGGCCGTCCTGGTGGCTCAGACCAAGTGTGGACGGATGCCTGGGACGGCTACCCAGCGGCTCGCGAGCGTTTGCTCAAAGCTGCAAGCCAAGGCAGCAAATCCGTGCTCACGCTCGGCGGCGATGTACACCGCCACGTGGCTGCCAACCTCCGCGCAGTGTCAAACGATGAACGCAGCCCCATACTCGCCAGCGAGTTCGTGGCCACCAGCATCAGCTCGCGCGGGCTGAACGATGTGGCGTTGACGGCTCTCAAAGCTCACAACCCTGACATCACGCATGCCCGAAGCGACGAGCGCGGCTACGCTTTGGTGGACATTGACGTCAAAAAGGCGGCCTGCGATTTCATCGGCACCACGCACCCTGTGCGCAACAGCTCGGTCTTTCGTCGCCAAGCCCGCTTCGAAGTGGCCCTGAACTCTCCTGGCGTGAAGCTCGCTTCGTAAGTCGCTTCGTAAGTCGCTTCGTAGAATCGCACCAACATCTTCAGAAGGAATCCAACAATGCCCCGCCTGGTTCAATGCATCAAACTCGGCACCGAAGCCGAGGGACTCGATTTCGCCCCCGTGCCCGGCGAGCTGGGCAAACGCCTGTGGCAGCAGGTGAGCAAGCAGGCGTGGGCCGATTGGCAAAAGCAACAAACCATGCTCATCAACGAAAACCGCCTGAATTTGGCCGACTTGCGCGCCCGGCAGTACCTGAGCCGCCAGGTTGAAAAGCACTTTTTCGGCGAGGGAGCCGACACCGCAGCAGGCTACGTGCCGCCGCCTGCCTGAGTTCGCTTCGGCAAGTGTGGCGGGCTTGCGCGTCGCAGCTGCTGCACATTCCTTGATTGACTGCGCCTTCATCCTGTAGGTGAGCGCCATGCCCCAAGTCCCTCACCGCGTGGCTGTGCGCACCCTGTGCGGCTTCACGGCCAGGGCAGGCGATCTGGATCTGCGCTTCACGCCTTCGCCCACTGCCTTGCAAGGCATGGAGGGCCATGCCGAAGTGGCATCGCGGCGAGGCGCGCACTACCAACGCGAAATTTCGCTCGGTGCCCTGCAAGGCGGGCTCGACGTGCGCGGCCGCGCCGACGGCTACGACCCGCAGATCAACAGGCTGGAAGAAATTAAAACCCACCGAGGCGACTTAAGCCGCCTGCCCGAGAACCACCGAGCCCTGCACTGGGCGCAGGCCAAGGTCTACGCGGCCATGATGTGCGAAAAGCTGGCCCTGCCCGAGATGCAAGTCGCTCTCGTCTACTTTGACGTGGGGCGCAGCACCGAAACCGTGCTTTGCGAGCGGCACTCAGCCGCCGATTTGGCACGCTTTTTTGCAGGGCTGTGCGCCAACTACCTCGCCTGGGCGCAACAAGAAGCGCAGCACCGATCAGCGCGCGATGCGATGCTTGCTGGGCTGCGCTTTCCTCACCCCGAATTTCGACCTGGTCAGCGTCGCTTGGCCGAATCCGTCTACAAGGCCAACACGTCTGGCCGCTGCCTGATGCTGCAAGCCCCCACCGGCATCGGCAAAACGGTAGGCACCGTGTTCGCCTCGCTCAAGGCCATGCCTGGTGAGCAGATCGACAAGCTCTTCTACTTGACCGCAAAAACCCCCGGCCGACAGCTCGCGCTCGATGCGGTAGCGCAGATCAGCCCGCGAGATCAAACACCCTTCTTGCGCACGATTGAGCTGGTTGCCCGAGACAAAGCCTGCGAATACCCCGAACTGGCCTGCCACGGGGATTCCTGTCCGCTGGCCAAGGGCTTTTACGACCGCTTGCCGGCTGCACGCCAAGCGGCAGCCGAGGTGGCGGATTTGAGCAAACCCAAGCTGCGTCAATTGGCACTGGAGCACCAGATCTGCCCCTACTACTTAGGCCAAGAAATGCTGCGCTGGAGCGATGTGGTTGTGGGTGACTACAACCACTACTTTGATTCAAGCGCCATGCTGCATGGCCTCACCCAAAGCGAGGTCTGGCGCGTGAGCCTCTTGCTCGACGAAGCCCACAACCTGCTCGACCGCGCCCGCTTGATGTACACGGCAGCCTTGTCGGCAAGTGCATTGTTTGCGCGATCCAAAAGCGCGCCCAAGGAGCTGCGCTCGGCCTTTGGTCGGGTATGTCGGCAGTGGCAGTCGATGGTCAATCGGGCTCCCGGCGTGCCCTACCAAACCCTAGACACGCCTCCTGATGGCCTCTTGAACGCGCTGCAAAAACTATGTACTGAGATCGGTGAGTTCTACGCCGCCACGCCCACACATGTGGATTCCCGGCTGCAAAGCTTCTACTTCGATGCGCTGCACTTTTTGCGCGTGAACGAGTCCTTTGGCACCCATTCGCTCGTGGATTTGCAGGAGGCCGATGGCGGAAACGTGACGCTCAGCATCCGAAACGTGGTGCCTGGCCCCCACCTCCAAGCGCGCTGGAGCGATGCCCACAGCGCCACGCTCTTCTCAGCCACGCTCACGCCGCACAGCTTTGTGTCATCGATGCTCTGCTTGCCGGATAGCACTGCCTGGGTGGATGTGGAAAGCGCTTTCAGCGCAGATCAGCTCCAAGTCAGCGTCGCGCGCCAGATCTCGAGCCGCTTTCGTGACCGCGAAGGCTCTTTGGCCGCCATGGTCGATTTGATGGCCAAGCAATACCTGGCCCGCAGCGGCAACTACTTGGCTTTCTTCAGCAGCTTTGATTACATGCAGATGGCGGCCCGTGCCTTTGTCCAAGCGCACCCTGGCATTCCCGTGTGGCAGCAGTCGCGCAGCATGAGCGAAGCCGAGCGAGAGGCATTTCTTGCCAAATTCACGCCAGCCAGCCAAGGCATCGCCTTTGCGGTGCTGGGCGGCGCATTCGCAGAAGGCATTGACTTGCCCGGTGCCCGCCTCATCGGCGCTTTCATCGCCACACTTGGATTTGCCCAGTTCAACGCCAAAAACGAAGCCATCAAAGCTCGCGTACAAAAGCACCTGTTGGCCACCGAACCAGAGGCGGCCTCAAACCCCAGGCTGGGACACCACTACACCTACCTCTACCCCGGCATCCAAAAAGTCACCCAAGCCGCAGGCCGTGTGATCCGCACACCCTCAGACCAAGGCTGTGTCTACCTCATGGACGACCGCTTCGCCCGCGACGACGTGCTGGCCCTTCTGCCCAAGTGGTGGCAAGTGCGCCTGTGATCCAAAGGGGAAGCGAACAAATCTCAAATAAATAGCAAAGAAGTGAGGAAATACCGAGATACAGGGGCTTCGGCTGGATCTACCCCGCTAAAGCATCCTGCACCTGTGCCAGCGCGGTTGGATCTTCAATCGTCGTCAAATCGCCGGGATCGCGGCCTTCACATACGGCTTGGATGGCGCGGCGCAGCAGTTTGCCGCTGCGGGTTTTGGGCAGCGCGGTGACGAACCTCACCCGGGCGGGCCTGGCGACTGCACCTAGGGTTTTGTCGACGAGGGCCATCACTTCGCCCTCTTGCCTCAGGCGGTCGTTTGCGTCGGCCACTTTGCTGGCATCTTTCACCACGGCAAACGCCATCGCCACTTGGCCTTTGAGGGCATCCGCCACGCCAACAACAGCCACTTCCGCCACATTCGGATGGCTGGAGATGATTTCCTCGATCTCCCGCGTGCCCAGGCGATGGCCGGCCACGTTGATCACATCATCCGTGCGGCCCAAGATGAAGGTGTAGCCATCGGCATCCCGCACACCCCAGTCGAAGGTGCTGTAGACGAGTTTGCCTGGGATGCTCTTCCAGTAGGTGTTCACGAATCGCGCGTCGTCGCGCCACACGGTCTGCATGAACCCAGGCGGCGTGGGCCCCTCGATCACCACCACGCCCTTCTCATTCGGCGCGGTGATTTCCTCGCCAGTGTTTTCGTTCAGAAGCTTCACTTTGTAGCCGAGCATCGGCACGCCGGGGCTGCCAAATTTACTGGGCGCTTTTTCGATGCCGTTGGCAATCGTCAGGATCGGCCAGCCGGATTCCGTTTGCCAGTAGTTGTCAATGATGGGTTTGCCGATGCCATCCGCTATCCACTGGGCTGTCGGCTCGTCCAGCGGTTCACCTGCCAGGTACAGCGCACGCAAGCTGCTCAAGTCGTGCCTTTTCAGCGCGCCTTGGTCCTGCTTTTTGAGCACGCGCACGGCGGTGGGCGAGCTGAACATGCCGCGCACCTGGTACTTTTCTACCAAGCTCCACCAAATGGCGGGATTGGCTTCGCCTGCCATGCCCCGAACCGGCAGTCCTTCGTAGAGGATGGTGCTGCAACCGGCAATGAGCGGGCCATAGACGATGTAGCTGTGGCCGACCACCCAGCCGATGTCGCTGGTGCAAAAGTAGCAGTCACCGGCATCGAGCTGGAAGATGTCTTTCATGCTGGCAGCAAGGGCTACCGCATAACCGCCAGTATCGCGCTGTACGCCTTTGGGGCGGCCTGTGGTGCCGCTGGTGTACAGCGTGTAGCTCGGGTGCGTGGCATCCAGCCACTCGCAGGCGACGGTTTGGCCTGCGAGCGTGGCGTGCAGCTCACTGGCCAACACATCCCGGCCTGCAACCATTGTCATTTCCGCCATGCCACGGCTGTGCAGTAACACCGATTGCGGTTTGTGGCTGCTGCGCTCAATGGCTTCGTCGAGCAAGGGCTTGTAGGCGATCACCTTCCCAGCGCGGGAGCCTGCATCGGCGCTGATGATGAGCTTGGGCGTGCAGTCTTCGATGCGGCTGGCCAGGCTCACGGCCGCAAAGCCGCCAAACACCACCGAATGCGTGGCCCCGATCCGCGCGCAGGCCAGCATGGCAATGGCGGCCTCGGGCACCATGGGCATGTAAATCAGCACCGTATCGCCTTTTGCCACTCCCAGCGATTGAAGCCCGGCGGCGGCGGTGTTCACCTCGACATACAGCTCATTGAAGTTGTAGCTGCGCTCAGCCCCGGTTTCGGTGCTCACGTAGATCAGCGCGGCTTGATCGCCGCGCGTGGCCAAGTGGCGATCCAAAGCGTTGTGGCACAG
Source organism: Comamonadaceae bacterium (assembly GCA_013298415.1). GTDB lineage: Bacteria > Pseudomonadota > Gammaproteobacteria > Burkholderiales > Burkholderiaceae_C > JAAFHN01. The sequence continues at coordinate 3,683 of JAAFHN010000053.1, read as the reverse complement.
GTTGGTGGTGCCGCCTTCGAACCACTTGTAGAACGGCGGGTTGCTCGCATCGCAAATCGGCTTGCCGCTTTGCGAAGGCGCGATCTGCCAATCGATCAATCTGGCCTTTTCTGCCCAAAACGCATCAGGCGTGGCAATCGAGGCGCGGTGTTGTGCCGCAAAATTTACGGGCGTTGGGGTCGTCATCGGTGTCTCCAGCGCCGTGCCTCGGGGGTCAAGGCGCAATTGTTTTGATAGCACTACATCAAGCAAGTACCTGGACAGAGCTGGCAAACATGCTTGAAAAGCACCAAATCTTCGCGCAAAATGCTTTCGAAGCACTGACTCCAGTGCAAAAAGGCCATCGCCATGATCTCACGCCGCCACCTGATTGCCGCCACCACCGCTCTGCCCTTGGCTCCACTGGCTTTCGCACAAGCCGCGCCGCTCAGGTTGCTCGTGGGCTTTCCTCCCGGTGGTGGCACCGATGCGATTGCGCGTTACTTGGGCGACAGGTTGAAAGACGAACTGAATCGCCCTGTGATCGTGGAAAACCGCCCCGGAGCGGGCGGCCAGCTTGCAGCCCAGGCGCTCAAAGTCGCAGCAGCTGACGGCAATACGCTTTTCTTGTCGCACGACCACAGCATCTCCATCCTGCCACTCGTCACGCCCAACGCAGGCTTCACGACCGAGGACATGCATCCAGTGGCGGGCTTTGCCACCTTCGTGAATGCGTTTGCCGTGTCGTCTGAAACGCCAGCCAAAACCATGGCGGAGTACGTCGCTTGGGTGCGTGCGGATGCCAAAGCGCGGGGCGCAGTGGGTGTGCCCGCGCCAGGCTCGATTCCAGAATTCGTGGTGAAGCTGCTGGGCGAGCGCTATGGCCTCGACATGGTGCCTATTCCCTACCGGGGCAGCGCACCCATGATTGCCGACATGCTGGGCAACCAAATCCGCGCAGGCACCGGCTCCGTGCCCGATTTCATCACCCAGCATCAAGCGGGCAAGCTGCGCGTGATCGCTGTGCTCGGCAAAGACCGCCAAGCCGTGCTGCCTGATGTGCCAACGCTCGCAGAGCTCGGTGTGAGCGGCTTTGAAGAAGTGCCCTACTACGGGCTTTTTGCACCCAAGGGCACGCCGAATGCGGCACTCGACGCCACCAGCGCCGCACTTGCCAAAGTGGTGGCGCAGCCGAGCGTGCGCGAGCAGTTCCAAAAATGGGGCTTGGCACCGCAGTTCATGCCGACGGGCATGCTGGCAGACCGGGTGAAGAGCTACACCGCGAACTGGGCTGTCACGATCAAGGCTAAAAGCCTCGCACCTGGTCGCTAGGCTGGGCTGGCCTGCCCAGCCTGACTTCACGGCAGGTGCGACGGCTGCCGTAGGGCCCACGCTCTGGTCTGCGCAGCGCTTGGGGCTGATCGCTGGCGCGATTCTTGCAATCCGCAGAGGGCAATGCTCCCCTCCAACGAAGCCCTTCGCATCCTGATCGTTGCGCCGCCCACGCTGAACCCCGATTCGGACGACACCGATGCGTGGAATCAAGCCGAGCGCTCGCGCAGCCTGCGCATCGGTCTTTTGGAAAGCGGTCACAACATCATCGCGGTGCTGCCCGCTGATGCGTTTTTGAACGAGCGCATCGCCCAACTTCAACCCGACATGGTTGTGGTGGATGCCGAGAGCGACGCGCGCGACACGCTGGAGCATGTGGTGATGGCCACGCGGGAGGAGCGCCGCCCCATCGTGATGTTCACCGACGACCAAGACACCACGCACGTGAAAGACGCAGTGGCCGCAGGGGTGGTTGCTTACATCGTAGCGGGCTTGGCCCCAGAGCGTGTGCAGCCAATCTTGAAGGTCGCGCTGGCTCGTTTTGAGCATGAGCAGGCCCTGCGCACCGAATTGGCGCAGGCCCGCACCGAGCTGAACGACCGCCGCGTGATCGACCGCGCCAAGGGCATCTTGATGCAGCGCCAAAACCTGTCCGAGCCCGAAGCCTACGCCCGCTTGCGCAAAACCGCCATGGACAAAGGCTTAAAGCTCTCCGACGTGGCGCAGCGGATTTTGGATGTGGCTGATTTGCTGGTCTGAGGGTTTTGGGGCAGCTTTACCGGAGATCAAGAGATAAGGAAGCACAGCCGAAAAGCTGATTTGTTTGATAGCAACGAATGCTCTATTCATTTGGACAGAGCTGGTGAAATGCTCAAAATCCTCCTCGAAACTCTGGCTGCTCCTTCCTGGTCTCCTGACCTCCTGTAAAGACTGCCCGACCCTACCCTGGCACACCAATTGCTTAAGCAAGCCCAAGACCAATGATGGTCTGAACAGGCTTGCGGCAACGGCGTTGCGGGCCACTCGGACGACGGCGTTCGCCTTTGATGACTTGTGCATCAGAGCGAGCGCCGTTTTTGTTTGGTTAACCCACTTTTTCATTGCGCCATGCAAATCAATTCCGCACCGACCATGACCCGCCGCACCGCCCTCCAAACTGCTGCCAAAGCGACCGCTGTGGGCGCGATGGTGATCGACCCCGCACTGCGGGCCGCCGTCTATGCGCAAGGCTCCGATGCGCCCGAGAAGAAAGAAGTCAAGATTGGTTTCATCCCGCTCACCGATTGCGCATCCATCGTGATGGCTTCGGTGCTGGGCATCGACCAAAAGTACGGCGTGAAGATCATTCCCAGCAAGGAAGCCAGCTGGGCCAGCGTGCGCGATAAGCTGCTTTCAGGCGAAAACGACATGACGCACTTGCTCTACGGCATGGCGTATGGCATCCAAATGGGTGTGGGCGGCCCCAAGCGCGACATGAACGTGCTCATGACGCTCAACCACAACGGCCAGGGCTTCACGCTCGCCAAAAAGCTGGCCGACAAAGGCGCGACTGACCTGGCAGGTCTGGCCAAACTGATGCAGGCCGACAAGCGCGAATACACCTTCGCGCAGACCTTTCCCACCGGCACGCATGCGATGTGGCTCTACTACTGGCTCGCCAGTGGTGGCATCGACCCCGTCAAGGGCGCGAAGGTCATTACCGTACCCCCGCCGCAAATGGTGGCCAACATGCGCGTGGGCAACATGGACGGCTTTTGCGTGGGCGAGCCTTGGAACCATCGGGCCATCGCGGATGGGATTGGTATTTCACCGGCCACTTCGCAAGACGTGTGGAAAGACCATCCTGAAAAAGTGCTGGGTGTGACAGCAGATTTCGCCAAAAAGAACCCCAACACCTGCCGCGCGGTGGTGGCCGCCATCCTGGAAGCCAGCAAGTGGATCGATGCGGGACTGCAAAACAAAAACAAGATGGCAGAGACGATTGCCGACAAATCCTACGTGAACACCAGTGTGGATGTGATCAACCAACGCATCTTGGGCCGCTACCAAAATGGTCTGGGCAAGACTTGGGACGACCCCAACCACATGAAGTTCTTCAACGACGGTTTGGTGAACTTCCCCTACCTCTCGGATGGCATGTGGTTCCTCACGCAGCACAAGCGCTGGGGTCTGCTCAAAGACCATCCCAACTACTTGGAAGTGGCCAAAACCGTGAACCGGCTTGACATTTACAAGCAGGCCGCCACGGCTGCCAAGGTGAGCGTGCCCAAGAGCGAGATGCGCACGAGCAAGCTGATCGACGGCGTAACTTGGGACGGGACCAACCCCGCCAAGTACGCCGACGGCTTCAAGCTCAAAGCCTAAGGGGAACT
>JAAFHN010000140.1 GCA_013298415.1 Comamonadaceae bacterium | reverse complement strand
ACATGCCCGAGTGTTTGCCGCTGCAGTTGTTGTGCCGCTCGTCAAACACCGGGTTCGGCGGCGGCGTTTGCCCGCCAGACACGTATCGCCCCGGCAAATGGCAGCCGCAGCGCAGGGCTTTGTAAGGCAAGCGCGCAGCAGCCAGCATGCCGTCCACCTGCGCCACGTGCGCTTCTTCGCCGCCGTGGCTTGCGCAAAGCAGCGCGGTTTGCTGCACATTGAAGCCGAAATGCGCCAAGCCACCCGCTTCCACAAAAGGCAATGCTTGCAAGGCCTTGAGGCACGACCGCGTGAAGCTCTGCCAATGCGGATCGCCCGCATGGCTCAACACCTTGCCCGATGCATCCACATGCGCCACAGCGCCGAAGTGGATGTTTTCCAGCGTGCCCCCGCGCGTGGTGGTGAGGAGCGGGGCGAGGGCTGAGGGGACAGATTTCACAGGAGATCAGGAGCTAAGGAGATAAAGAAGGGAGAAAAAATGAGTTTACAGCCCTCTGTCCAGAAAGAATGGACTTCGGCTGCTACAAATTTCTAACTTCGGCTGTTCACTCTTGATCTCTTGATCTCCCGTGAAACTGCCCCCCTCAGACCGCCAAGCTCAGTTGTTTCCTGAAGCGATTCAGCTCTTGCACGCTCTTGAAGCTTTGGTCCATCAAGAGGCTCATGTTGTGCAGGATGCGATCGACCACTTTGTTTTCCCACACGGCATCAAAGTTGATTTGCTTATCGAGCCAGTGCTCCAGCCACTCGGGGTTGGGCAGGCGGCTTTGGATCGTGTCGCGCGGGAAAAGCGCTTTGTTCACATGCAAATTGGTGGGGTGCAGGGCCTGCGCCGTGCGCCGGGCGCTCGCCATCAACACGCCCACTTTGGCAAACGCACCCTTGGCTTCGTTGCCGAAAGTGGAAATCGCACGCTTCATGTAGCGCAAATAGGCGCCGCCGTGGCGGGCTTCGTCGTGGCTGAGTGTTTGGTAGATGTGCTTGATCACAGGCTCGGTGTGCCATTCGCTGGCGCGGCGATACCAATGGTTGAGCCGGATCTCGCCACAAAAATGCAGCATCAGCGTCTCCAGCTTGGGCGCGGGATCGAACTCAAAGCGCACATCGTGCAGCTCGGCTTCGGTGGGCGCGAGATCAGGCCGGAAACGTTTCAGGTACTCCATCAGTACCAATGAATGCTTTTGCTCTTCAAAAAACCAAATCGACATGAAGGCCGAGAAATCAGAGTCGTCGCGGTTGTCGCGCAAAAACATCTCCGTGGCAGGCAACGCGGCCCACTCGGTGATCGCGTTCATCTTGATGGTTTTGGCCTGCTCATCGCTGAGCTGGGTGGCATCGAAGCTGGCCCAGGGGATGTCTTTGTCCATGTCCCAACGCACGGCTTCGAGTTGCTTGAAAAGTTCTGGGTAAAGCATGGTGCCCTCAGGGTGAGCGCGAGATTTATCGCGGGGGAAGTTCTCGCGGAGAAGTCTCGCGGGGAAGCGGCAAACCCGAATTTTAGGCAGCGCTTGTGACCAACGGGTTACAAAGGTTACTCAGCGGTTAGCCGCCTAGCCTGCATCAGGTTGCTGTACGCGCCAAGATCGGAAACAGTTTCTGCAGGCCATCGGCCATCACTTCCACCGACAGCGCTGCCAGGATCAAACCCATCAGGCGCGTCATCACATTGATGCCGGTTTTGCCGAGCAGCCTGGCAATCGGGCCTGCAAGCGAAAAACAAATCACGACCGTTGCCGCAATGACGAGGCCATAGCCCACCAAGGTCGCCTGCCCTAGAAAGCCCGTTGCCTTCTGCGCATGGATCACCACCGTGCTCATCGTGGCAGGCCCAGTGAGCAGCGGGATTGTGAGCGGCACCACCGCAATGCTTGCGCGGGCAGCGGCATCGGCCACCTCGGCTGCGGTGCTTTTGGCTTCTGCCGGCTGCGCATTCAGCATGGAAAGCGATGCGGTGAGCAGCAGCAAGCCGCCACCCACCTGGAAGCTCGCCAGCGAAATGCCGAAAAACTCCAAAATCTGCAAGCCCAGCAGCGCACTGGCCGCAATCACCGAGAAGCTTGAAAACGCCGCGATCCAAATCGTGCGCCTGCGCTGCTCGCGGCTGAAGCCTTGGGTGTAATGGATGAAAAACGGCACCACTGCCAGCGGATTCACAATCGCAAGCAAGGTGATGAGCGGTTTAAAATCCATAGCAAAGAATGTTGTAAATATATGGACAGGGAAGTGATTTAACCAAAAATCGGAAGATTCAGGGGGCTCAGGGGCAGTTTTGAACGCAGAGTGCGCGAAATGTACGCAGAGTAAACAGCCAAAAGGTGGTTCGCCACCCCTCAAAACTTGGATTGACTCTGCGTTTTTTGCGTCATTTTGCGAACTTTGCGTTCGGCTGTTTTCAGGCTGTTGGCTGCCTAGCGCCCCGTCCTCGCCAAATAGCGTTTGCGCCAAAAAACGAGCGCCATCGCAAGAGCAATCGCCGTCATCCCGGCAATCGACCACCAAAAACCGTTAGGCGCATGGATGAAGGGCGCGTGCTCAAAATTCATGCCGAAGATACCCGCCACCAGGTTAAGCGGCAAGAAGATGGCGGTGAGCGCAGTCAGCGTGCGCATGATGTCGTTGGTGCGGTTGCCTTGGGCGCTGAAATGGATTTGCACCACCGTCTCGGCATTGCTCTCCAGCCGCCGCACGTGGTGCACCACGCGCTCGATGTGCTCCAGCACGTCTTTGGCGCGCACAGTGAGCTGCTCGCGCAAGGATCGGGCGGCGGGCGTTTCGGCCACGTCAATGGGTTGTTCGCGCAGCATGTCGAGCCACTCTTGCATGGCATCGCGCTGCTCTTCGCACAGGTCTTCAATCGTGTGCAGCCGCGCCCTCGCACCCATCAGCGCGCCCCAGTTGTTGAAGCTGTTGTTGGGCTTCAAAAGCGCTTCTTGCCATTGCTCCAGTTGCGCGGTGAGCTCTTTGCGCAGCTCCAAGTAGCTGTCCACCATCACGTTGACCATCCGCAGCGCCAAATCGCTGGCACCGGTGGGCAGGCGGTTGCGGCTGCTTGGCGTGTCCACACTGAATTTGGCATCGGCCAAAAACTTGTCCACAAAGCTTTTGGCCGCGTAGCAGCCAGGTGGGTGCACGCTCACCAAGAGCCGATCAAACACCGCAAAACCCACAGCACGCGAACGGATTTTGTCGATCAATGGCGCGCTGCGCTTGCGCCGCTTGCTGTGGTTGGGCGCGCTGGCCTCGTGCTGCATCTCCACTTGCTCGGCCTCGCGCTCTTTGAGCGCTTCTTGCGGCGTGGCCAGGCGGCGAAACACGAGGATGTCGTACACCGAGGTGGAATCGAATTGCGAAGGGTGCGCCGCATTGGCCAAATCGTCGCAATGCAAGTCCATCAGCGGCGAGCCGCCAAGGCGAGCGCAAGCGGTTTGCAGCTCGGCGCGGTGCACGCGAAAGTCTTGGCAATCCAAGTAAATCCACACCAGGGTCTGCGGATCAGGCGCTTCGGGCACGCGATCCAAAAAGCGCAGTGTGTCACCCCGAAATTCGATGATTTTCACTGCTCTGTCCTAGTATTTACAATGCTTGTTGCTACGCTTTTTGAAGCAAACGTGCGGCGTCGCGGGCGAAGTAGCTCAGGATGCCGTCGCAGCCCGCGCGCTTGAAGCCGAGCAGCGCTTCCATCATGCAGGCGTCGTGATCGAGCCAGCCGTTGGCGGCTGCGGCTTTGAGCATCGCGTATTCGCCGCTCACTTGGTAAGCAAAGGTCGGCATGCGGAATTCGTCTTTCACGCGGCGAACGATGTCCAGGTACGGCATGCCGGGCTTGACCATCACCATGTCTGCGCCCTCGGCAATGTCAAGCGCCACCTCGCGCAGGGCCTCGTCGGTGTTGCCAGGGTCCATTTGGTAGACGCGCTTGTCAGCCTTGCCCAGATTGGCTTTGCTGCCCACCGCATCGCGAAAAGGGCCGTAGAAGGCGCTCGCGTATTTGGCGCTGTAGGCCATGATGCGCGTGTTCACATGGCCTGCGGCTTCGAGCGCTTGGCGGATTGCGCCGATGCGGCCATCCATCATGTCGGAAGGTGCCACGATGTCCACGCCCGCTGCGGCCTGCACGAGTGCTTGCTCGCGCAGCACTTCAACCGTGGGGTCGTTCAAGATGTAGCCAGCGTCGTCCAGCAAACCGTCTTGGCCGTGGCTGGTGTAGGGGTCGAGTGCCACATCGGTCATGAGGCCCAAGCCAGGCACCTCGGCCTTGAGCGCGGCCACCACGCGGGGCACGAGGCCATTTTTGTTCAGCGCTTCGGAGCCGTTTGCATCTTTGAGCGATGCATCGATCACCGGAAAGAGCGCCATCGCAGGAATGCCGAGCGCCACGCATTCGCGCGCCACGGGCAAGAGCAAATCCAAGCTCAAGCGCTCCACGCCCGGCATGCTGGCCACAGCCTCGCGGCGATTGGTGCCATCCAACACAAACACCGGATAGATCAAATCTTGAGGGCTCAGCGAGTGCTCGCGCACCAAATCGCGGCTGAAAGCTTGGGCGCGCAAGCGGCGCGGGCGAGCGGCTGGGTAAGAAGCGTAGATCGACATCTCGCAATTGTGCGCTTGCGATCTCCTCGGGATCAAACAGGGCGCGCTCACCGCCCTCACCGCCGTCCGTCTGGCGCATGCGGCGTCGGCGTCGGCGTCGGCGTCGGCCTGCATGCGTGACGCTCTGTTGACCCTTTGCACGACGAAAAGATCCTTCAAGTTCGACAAGCAGTGGACTTTGGGCCTAGTTTGCTCAAAATTTCAGCAGTTTTTTGTCGCAAGCAAGACAAATTGAGGGAAAACGTTACAAATTTTGTGACTCTTTTGCGTTGCGACAGCTTGCGCTCTCCCCATTTTTCGCTAATATTGCCCCTGAGCGAATCGACGCTCCCCGCTTTTCCTCCCTGAGCGGGCGCCTTAATGTGTGACAGCAAAAAGGCTTCCCAAGCCCATGATCGCAAGGTCATGGGCTCTTTTTTTGCCCGTGCCGCTCATGCGATTCGCGCGCAGCCACCAGCCCAGATTCCATACACTTGGCTGCATGCTGTGGATCAAAGCCTTTCATGTCTTGTTTGTGATGAGCTGGGTGGCGGGCTTGTTTTACTTGCCGCGCATCTTGGTGAATCTGGCCATGGTGCCCGCTGACAGCGTGGCCGAGCGAGACCGCTTGCTGCTCATGGGTCGCAAATTGCTGCGCTTTTCCACGCTGCTCGCTGTGCCTGCGATTGCTTTGGGCGCATGGCTCTGGCTGGGCTACGGCTTTTCGGGTGCCTGGATGCATGCCAAGCTCTTTTTGGTGCTCTTGCTGGTCGGCTATCACCACGGCTGCAGTCGCTTGCTGCGCAAATTTGAGCAGGGGCGCAACACACGCAGCCACCGCTGGTTTCGCGTGTTCAACGAAGCTTCGGTGTTCCTTGTGTTCGGCATCATCGTGCTCGTGGTCGTGAAGCCTTTTTGACGCATGGTCAGCAGCCGCCGCATCAGCATCGCGTGGTATCTGCTGCCTGCGTATTTGGCGCTGCTCATTTACGCAAGCCTCTACCCCTTTCGCGACTGGAATCCCGCTGGATTCGATGTGAGCTGGGTGATCAACCAGCGCCTGCCCCGTATTTTTTGGAGCGAGCCCGACAACTTCATGAACGTGCTGGGCTACATGCCCCTGGGCTTCTTGCTCGCGCTCGCCCTGATTCGCTCGCAAGAGCGCCCAAGCTTCGGCCGAGTGCTGGCCTGCGTTGCCATCGCGATTGCAGCGGCGAGCGCTTGGTCGTGGTTCATGGAAACTTGCCAGCTGATGATGCCGCGGCGCGATTCCAACATCCGCGACTGGATCACCAACAGCTTAGGCGGCGCAATCGGTGCTGCACTCGCAGCCACCCTGGATCGGCTGGGTTTGCTCGGCCACTGGCATGCCTGGCGCAGCCGCTGGCTCGCGCCGCATGCCCAGCCCGAAGCGGCACTGCTCGTGGCATGGCCTTTTGCACTCATCACGCCAACTGCGGTGCCCTTTGGGCTCGGCCAAGTGGCCGAGCGCTTGATGCTGGGCTTGCAGCAACTGGGCCTACCGCTCGGCGCACTGATCGCCGCGGCCGACACCGCGCACTTGAGCACGCTTTCACCGCTTGCAACAGTGCTCTGCGGCGCATGGGGAGTGGCGGTACCGGCCGCCTTGGGTTTTTTGGCGGTGCGCACCAAGCCACAGCGCGGCATGGCTTTGCTGGGCCTGCTTTTTATGGGCTGGTTCGCGATCAGCGTGTCGTCGGCGCTCAGCTTCGGGCCAAAACACACCTGGTCGTGGTGGAGCTTGAGCGCGCAGGCGTCTGTGGTGCTGGGCGTGTTCGCGGCACTTGCTTGCCTCTGGCTGCGCCGCCGCGCCATCGCTCTGGTGGCAGCTTTGGGATTGGTGTGGATGCTGGCCGTGCTCAATCAGGCGTCTTCCAGCGCCTACTTTTGGCAAACCCTGCAAACCTGGGAGCAAGGCCGCTTCATCTACTTTCACGGCGTGGCGCAGTGGATCGGCTGGCTCTGGCCCTACCTCGCACTTGCCGTGTTGCTCAGGCGCGCCTTTGCCCGTGATAAGCCTGCTGCAAACGCTTTTGGCGGCGAAAGCAGCATGGGTCGCTCAAGTTTTTAGAATCGGATGATGAGCGAACCCGCAAGTTACTACCAGCGCCACATCTTCTTCTGCCTGAACGAGCGCAAAAATGGCGCTGACTGCTGCGCCAAGCACGATGCCCAAGCCGCGTTTGACCACTGCA
>JAAFHN010000481.1 GCA_013298415.1 Comamonadaceae bacterium | reverse complement strand
GGGCGTCCTCAATGGGCTTGAGCACATAGTCCAGCGCGCCTGCATCAAAGGCTTTCAGGGCGTGGTCGTTGAAGGCGGTGCAAAACACCACGGCGCAGGGCAATTGCGTGCTGGCGATGCGCTGGGCGACTTCAATGCCGGTCAAACCAGGCATTTGGATGTCGAGAAAACAAGCGGCTGGCTCGTGCTCCAAGAAGCTGTCCCAAGCGTCCACGCCGTGCTCGGCGGCGGCCACGATGCGGGCCTGAGGCCAGTGGCGCTTCAAGGCTGCGCGCAGCGCCTCGCGCGGGGCTTCCTCATCGTCTGCGATCAAAATGCTGGTTTGCATGATGTTATAAAAAACGTAGCACTAGATGTAATAAATACTAAGACAGATGCTTGGTTTATCTTGATTCGGACCATGCCCTAGATAGAAACCCGTTCGCCCTTAGCTTGGTCGTTGGGCATCGCCAGGGGCTTCGACAGGCTCAGCCCGAACGGACGGGTTGGCGCATCTGAGACACGGTCCTAATCAGGTGGTTTATCTTGACATTGCGCTCTGCGGCTTGTCGGAAAGCGGCAAAAGCACCCGTGCCAGGGTTTGGTGGCCCTCGGTGCCGGTTTCCAGGTGTTGCAGAACCAAGCTGGCCTGCGCGCCAAAGTGGGCCGCCAAGCGGGCGCGGCAATTGCTCAGGCCCACGCCTTCGTGCCAACTGTCGGCAAGCGCTGCGCCGCTGTCGATCACGTCGATCTGCACGCTGCCCGCCCGCTCCTCGGCCTGTACCCTCACGCTGCCGCCCCTGAGTTTGGGCTCGATGCCATGCTCTACCGCGTTTTCAACCAGCGAGAGCAGGAGTGCGGGCGGAATCTCTTGCGCGGCCGCTGCTTCAGAGCAGACCAGCTCAAACTGCAAGCGGCTCGCACCCAGGCGCTGCTGCATGATGTGCAGGTAGTGGCGCACAAGATCCAGCTCAGCGGAGATCGGCACGAGTTCTTTGCCCATGCTGTCGGTTGAATGGCGCAAAAAGCGGGTGAGGCTTTGCAGCAAATCGCTGGCGCGCGGGTCTTGGGTGTCCGTCCAGTGCTGCAAGGCGGTGAGGGTGTTGAAGATGAAGTGCGGCTGAATTTGAGCTTGCAGCACCTTCAGCTCGGCTTTGCTGGCGAGCGCGGCTTGGGCGTCGCGCTCTTGTTCGAGTTCCACTCGGGCGAGCTGCGCTTCCACACGTTTTCTGCGGACGGCTTGGGTGATGATGACAATGGCCATGCTGAGGCCTACGAACGCGAACAACATGGGCATGTTGTTTTGCAGGCCTTCGACATACCACTGCCAGAGCTGGTGGGCGGATACCGCATCCGGGTAGCGCTTCGCTCGCCCGAACATGAACCCGAGATTGGTGAACAGGCAAACGAACAGGGCGACGGCGGGTTGAACCCAGGGGCTGTAGCGCCAGCTGTTTCGCCGTGCGTCGGTGGGTTTGTCTGGCCCAAGCCAGGTTGCCATGCCGGTGAACAGCAAGATGATCGCGATGCCCAGGAGCAACAACAGGGCAGCCCACCACTTCGCCCCGCTTGCAAGCATCAAAAGCCAGAGGCCCATCACGAGCAACAGGACCGCAAACGCCGTTGGCAGGGATTTTTTGCTGTACAGCCACCGATCAAATTCCGCTGCGTCTGCGCGCCTGGATGCCGGCATCTTGTCGTAGTACCCAGCGGCCCAGTTCAGGTATCGCCGCATCCAAGGCCCGTCGCCGGGGCGGATGTAGGGGTTCGGGCTGGCTGGGAGGGCGGGATCGGCTGACATGCGCCGCAGTTTGGCAGCAACTCACGCCGCCGCCACAGCTCATGCGGCGAATGGGCCGAATGCCCGCATGAGCTGCTGGCGCAGCGCAATGGGCTACAACTTCATCTGCGTCGGCATCCAAGTGACGATGCCCGGGAATATGTAGATCAGCAGTACGGCCACCACCATCAAAAAGAACATCGGCAAGGTCACGCGGGCGATGTAGGTGAGCTGTTTGCCCGTCATGCCTTGCAGCACAAAGAGGTTGAAGCCCACCGGCGGCGTGATCTGCGCCATTTCCACCACCAGCACGATGAAGATGCCAAACCAGATCGGATCGATGCCTGCTTTTTGTACCGTGGGCAGGATCACGCCCATGGTGAGCACCACCATGCTGATGCCATCCAAAAAACAGCCGAGCACGATGTAGAACACCATCAGCACCATGAGCAGCTGAAACTGCGTGAGCCCCAGCGTGGCGATGAACTCAGCCAGGTGGCGCGGCAGGCCGATGTAGCCCATAGAGAGCGTGAGAAAGCTGGCACCTGCCAGGATCAGCGCGATCATGCAATACAGGCGCGTGGCACCCATCAGCGATTCTTTGAACGCCGTCCAATTCAAGCTGCCTTGTACGAGAGAGAGAAAGAGCGCGCCCACCACGCCCACGGCCGCTGCCTCAGTGGCGGTGGCAATGCCTGCATAAATGCTGCCGAGCACGGCCACGATGAGCAGCACCACGGGGATCAGGCTTTTGCTCTCCACGAGCTTTTGCATGAAGGTCATGGGCGCGTCTGCAGGCGGCACCAGACCAGGGTTGCGGAGCGCCCAATAAACGATGTAGCTCGAAAAAAGCCCCGCCAGCATGAGGCCAGGCAACACACCCGCGATGAAGAGCTTGGCAATCGACACTTCAGCCGTGACGCCGTAGACGATCATGATGATCGAAGGCGGAATGAGCAGGCCCAGCGTGCCTGCCCCAGCGAGCGTGCCGATCGTGATGTCTTCCGGGTAGCCGCGCTTTTTCAGCTCCGGCAGGGTCATCTTGCCAATCGTTGCGCAAGTGGCAGCGCTTGAGCCGCTCACGGCGGCAAAGATCGTGCAGCCCGCCACTTGGGTGTGCAGCAAGCGGCC
>JAAFHN010000175.1 GCA_013298415.1 Comamonadaceae bacterium | reverse complement strand
ACGCTGCCCCTGGTGACCCGATGGTGGAGCAGCAGCTGCCGCGCGAAGAAGCGCTGGCCCTGCTCAAGCCCTGGCTGGAAAACCCCGCCCACCCCAAGCTCGCTCAGCATGCCAAGTACGACCAACATGTGCTGGCCAACCACGGCATCACCCTGCGCGGGTTGAGCCACGACACGATGCTGCAAAGCTATGTGTTGGAAGTGCACAAGCCCCACGGCTTGGAAAGCCTGGCGGAGCGACACGCAGGCCGCAAAGGCTTGAGCTACGAGGAACTCTGCGGCAAGGGCGCTCACCAAATTGGCTTTGCGCAAGTGGAGGTTGCCAAAGCCGCGCAGTACAGCGGTGAAGATTGCGACTTCACGCTGGATGTGCATCAGCGGCTTTGGCCCCAGCTCCAAGCCGATGCGAAGCTGAAATTCATCTACGAGCTGGAAATCGCCAGCTCAGAAAGCCTTTTTCGCATCGAACGCAACGGCGTGCTGATCGATGCAAAGGCACTCTCTGTGCAAAGCCACGAACTCGGCCAGCGCATCCTGGCTCTCGAATCCAAAGCGCACGAGATCGCAGGCCAGCCCTTCAACCTCGGCAGCCCAAAGCAAATTGGCGAAATTTTCTTCACCAAGCTCGGCTTGCCGATCATCAAAAAAACGCCTTCAGGCGCGCCGAGCACCGATGAAGAAGTGTTGGAAAAACTGGCTGAGGATTACCCACTGCCCGCCACCATTCTTGAGCACCGCAGCCTTGCCAAATTGAAGGGCACTTACACCGATAAATTGGCCCAGCTCGCTCTGCCCCGCACAGGCCGCGTTCACACGCATTACGCGCAAGCGGTGGCCGTAACCGGCCGCCTGAGCAGCAACGATCCCAATTTGCAAAACATCCCGATCCGCACCGCCGAAGGCCGCAAAGTGCGCGAGGCCTTCATCGCGCAGCCGGGTAACGTGATTGCCAGCGCCGACTACTCGCAAATCGAGCTGCGCATCATGGCCCACATCAGCGAAGACCCAGCTTTGCTCAAAGCCTTTGCTGATGGCATCGACGTACACCGCGCAACCGCCGCCGAAGTGTTTGGGCTGGACGCAGCGGACGTGAGCACCGAGCAGCGCCGCTACGCCAAAGTCATCAACTTCGGCCTCATCTACGGCATGGGCGTGTTTGGCTTAGCTCGCGCGCTCAACATCGACAACACCGCCGCCAAAAACTACATCGAGCGCTACTTCACCCGCTTCGCAGGCGTGAAACGCTACATGGACGACACAAAGGCCCAAGCCAAGCGCGACGGCTTCGTGCAAACCGTATTCGGCCGCCGATTGGTGCTGCCCGAAATCAACAGCCCCAACGGCCCGCGCCGAGCAGGCGCCGAACGCGCCGCGATCAATGCCCCAATGCAAGGCACTGCGGCAGACCTCATCAAGCTCAGCATGAACGCCGTGATGGCCGAGATCGACAAGCAAGGCCTGAAGACCAAACTCATCATGCAAGTGCACGACGAGCTCGTCTTCGAGCTCCCCGAATCAGAGCGCGATTGGGTGCAGACCCAAGTGCCCCAACTCATGGCGGGCGTAGCCCAGCTCAAAGTTCCCCTGCTCGCCGAAGTCGGCTTTGGGCCGAATTGGGAGCAGGCGCATTGATGGGGCCGATTGGGCCGCAGGCAATCGCTGGCGGCACCCTCAACGCCAATGAAGAGGCACCAACCTACATCCCAATCGACTGACAAACCTGCGCGCTGGCGGCTTTGCGGCATTCGCCGACGGTTTGATTGAGGGTGCCGTTGACCGTGAAGATTTTCATCACGATGTAGACGCTTTGAGCGGTGGGCTGGCCGCCCAGGCCTACGCCCTTGGTTTCCCAGATGAAGCTCACGCTGCCATCTCCCGAGTCGCGAGCGGCGGCCAGCACTTTGCCATTGGTCAACTTGAAGTAAGCCGCAGCTTGGTTTGCCACGTCCGTTGGCGCACCGGCAGGCGCTGGCCCGACGCTTTGGCTGGCACTGGAGCTACCGGTCTTGCCTTTGCCGTCTTTACCGTCTTTGCCGCCCTTGTCGTCGTCTTTGGCGGCGGCTAGGCCAAAACTGGCTGCGAGCAGCAGCAGGGCGATGGTTTTTAGTATGGTCTTGATCATGTGATTGCTGCAAAAAATCAAAGCCCCAGGCTTGTACAGAGCTGCTCAGTTGCTGCCCTGCGGCATTCCGTCTCCACGACGGTGGTGGCCCCGTTCACGGTGTAAATGCGTCGCACCAGAATTTCCCCTCTTGCGAATCGGGAGCCGGGTGGCACATCAGACACCCAGACGAACGAAACCGAGCCGTCGCTACTGTCTCGCAAAGCTGAAACCACGCTGCCGCGATTGAATTGGAAGTAGCCCGCTGCGGTGCCTGCCACCGCGAAGGGATCCCCTGCCGGCGCTGGGCCGATCACGGCAGCGGCCGTGGTGGCTGTGTTGCCCTTGCCTTTGCCTTTGCCGTCTTTGTTGTCCTTGCCATCGTCTTTGGCAGCGGCAAGGCCCATGCAGGCAGCGAGCAAGAAAACAGCAGCGGTTTTCAAGGTGGTTTTGCTCAAGATGGATTGAAATGGTGTTGCGATCATGGAAGTGCTCCGAAGCAGGAGGTGGGAGGGAGGAAGGAAGGAAGGGGGAAATGCGGAGAGAGGGGCCGAGGCCATCAACGCACGATGTCGTAAGCCACGCCGCCGATCCAATGGAATTGCGGGGCGGGGTTGTTCACGTCGCAGGGCAGCATGCGCAAGCGCCGCCCCACCACCGGATCTGTGAATCCCATGCAGGTGCTGCGCGTCCGGTCCACATACGCTTTGTAAGGAACGAGTGGGGCGCCCGGAACCTGCGGGTAGCTCGTGAACTTGTCGGCGACTTCAAGCACGGTGAGGCGCTGCACTGCGGCGGCGCTGTTGGGGTAGCACTGCGGATCGGTGCGAAACAGGCCATCTGGTGACGGGTGCACGCACTGGTAGGTGAGCGGCAAGAAGTTTGCAACAGGCGAGGCGTTGTCGCTGGGCCTGAGCGCGTTCACGGCAAAGGTTTGGTGGCGTGAGCCATTGCACTCTTGCAGGGCAATGAAGCCATCTGGGCCATCCAGCAGGCCCATGCAAAGGCCACCATTGCCGATGCGCGGCCTTTGTGACCAACCTTTCGTGCGGCTAGGGTCGAACTTGTAGCCTGCCACGATGCTGTATGGCGTGACTGCAGTGGGCGAGGGCGGGGGTGGCGGCGGTGCCGCCACGTGCAGGCGTTCGTTCACACCTTTGGCCATGTTGACAGGACCACCCGAGCAGTTGGGAAGATCTGCAGGGAACCTTTGCGCGTGGTCGTGCAGGTACTGGTGAAACGGATTGCTGATGCTCATCGCCTGATCAGCCCAGCGCCAGAAAGTGCCTGGGATGTTGCCTGTTTTTTTGTACCAATAAGCGGCGTACTGGGCTTGGGCAGCCAGCGCTTGAGCAGTGGGGTCGGTGTTTTTGGACTCGCTGTAGTTGCGGTTGATGAATTGCGGGGCCAGCTTGGCGTGGGCGGTGATCGCGTTGACGATTGCATTGGTACGCTGGCCGTTGATGAAGGCTCCGAACTCGACATCGGTCGCGTTGATCAAGCTCGGGTTGTAGCAAAGACCATCCACGGCACGAATCGTGTTGGGCTTGTCAGCAGGACAGAAATTCACCCCACAGGCGAAGTCGCTCATGGCTTGGTAGCCAGGTGCGCAAACCTCTGCCGCCGTGGTGCGCATGTAGGTGTCTTTCACACACACCGCAGCTTTAGCTTGCTCAGTTGTTTGCTGCGCCAGCGCAAAATTGGCCGCCGCTGCTGCCATGAGCAGGCTGACGCGAGCGAGCTTGCCAGCGAGCGGGCGTGTGGGTTGTGGACACTGGGTGTGATCAGCGCTGGGCATCGTGAGTCTCCGGGTGTTGAGGCAAGTGCAATGGAAGGTTTTGACGTCTGCACCCGCCTGCCCCGATTGGGGTTTGAAGGCCTGGCTGCGACGCGTGCCGCCATCTTCTGACGCAAGCTGCCCGACATCGTTTAATCAGCGTCATTCGGTGGCTGCCTCGACAGAGGTGCCCACTGAATCGACATTTCGTGTGATGGGCGGGGCATTCAGAGGCGGGTTCGTGGCGGTTCGGCAAACAGACACCGGCGGTAGCTGCCCGTGTTGAGCGCAAAATGCACGGCCCAACCTTGTAGGAGACTGCCATGACCCTCAACACCCCCGATGCTTTGGCCCGCCATGCCGACGACGCGATGGCGCTTTTGACTTCTCACGCCGATGCCCATGTGCGCATGGCCCCGCCGCGCCGGGCGTTTTTGGCGCAAAGTGCAGCGGGCCTTGGCATTGGCTACGCGCTGGCCGCAGGCGAGGTGGCAGCACAAACGGCGATCAAAACGCCCAGCGAGGGCTTGACGGTGGGCGAGGTGATGATCGACGTGGGTGGGCACAAGATGCCGGTGTATCGCGCAGCGCCTGCGGGCAAAACCAATTTGCCGGTGGTGCTCGTGATCAGTGAGATTTTTGGTGTGCACGAGTACATCGCCGATACCGCCCGGCGATTTGCCCGCGCGGGCTACATGGCGCTGGCGCCGGAGCTGTTTGGCCGCCAAGGCGACGCGAGCAGCTATGGCGAAATTGCCAAGCTGGTGGCAGAAGTCATCAACAAAGTACCCGATGCGCAAGTGGTAGGCGATTGCCAGGCGGCGCTGGCCTGGGCCAAGGCGAATGGCGGCGACACGAAGCGCGTGGGCGTGACGGGCTTTTGCTGGGGCGGGCGGCAGACATGGCTTTTGAACGCGGCGATTCCTGAGATCAAGGCCGGCGTGGCTTGGTATGGCCGCTTGCTGGGCAGCACCAACCCGCTGCAACCCTCCCACCCAGTTGACCACGTGGCCAAGCTCAACGGCCCCGTGCTGGGCCTCTATGGCGAGAAAGACCCTGGCATTCCGCTGTCAACGGTCGATCAGATGAAGGCAGCACTCGCACAGGGCAATGCAGCGGCAAAGAAGAGCGAATTCGTGATCTACCCCGATGCACCCCACGCCTTCCACGCCGACTACCGGCCCAGCTTTCGCAAAGAGGCCGCAGAAGACGGCTGGAAGCGCTGCTTGGCTTGGTTTGTGGCGAACGGGGTGGTTTGAGGCTCGGAGATGGTTTTTTGGTGCCATATGACTCCTCTGTCCATATAAAATAAGCATGTATCGCTATATATTCAGTAGCAAATGATTTTGACTTGGATCTTGCTGGCTACGCTGTGCGCGGGCGTGGGCAGTGTGTTGCTTGCTGCCCTGTTATCGCGCTGGCTGATGCAGCGCTTTGAGGGGCACATGCTGAGCTTGGCCGCAGGCGCGCTCTTGGGCACGGCCCTGCTGCACTTGATGCCCGAAGCGCTCAACACCGACAAAGGCGCACACGAGCTGTTTGCACTGCTCTTGGGCGGCTTGGTGTTTTTCTTCTTGCTCGACAAAGCCGAGTTGTGGCACCACGGACACGAGCATGGGCATTCACATGGGCATGGGCATGGGCAGTCAGACAGCCACAGCCACGAACACGGTCATGAACACCACGGACATGCGCATGCAAGCGCCCCAAAATCCGGCGGCTGGGCTGTGCTGTTTGGCGACAGCTTGCACTGCTTTGGCGACGGCATCTTGATCGCAGCCGCCTTCGTGGTCGACCCGAAGCTGGGCATGGCGGCAACGCTTGCCGTGCTCGCCCATGAAGTGCCGCACCACATGGGAGACCTCACGGTGCTGCGGCAAACCTCAGGGTCGAGTGCAGCCGCCATTGCGAAGGTGAGTGCGGCGGGCAGCGTGACCATCTTGGGCGGCTTGGTGGGCTATGCCTTCGCCTCAGGCCTGCGCGATTGGATGCCCTACGTGCTCGTGCTCGGCTCCAGCAGCTTCATCTATGTGGCACTCGCTGACCTCATTCCCCAGCTGCAACGCCGCCTGAGCGCCCGCGAAACGGCGGCTCAAGTGGCGTGGCTGGCAGTCGGCATCGGCTTGGTGGCGGCTGCAACTTCAATTGCGCATGCGCATTGAGCGCTTCGGCCGCCCCTACCAATTTAGAAGCAACCAGCCCGCGGCTCGCCTAAAAAGGTATAGCTGCCACTGGACTCCAGTTTGATCCGA
>JAAFHN010000218.1 GCA_013298415.1 Comamonadaceae bacterium | reverse complement strand
TCCCAACTACGCGCTGTGCCCCGGCAGCGCGAAGCACCCCGTCAGCATCGCCCTGATCGCCCGGCAAATGGCGGCTGCGTATGCCTGGACGATGGAGCACATCTTTTTGCACAGCGGCAACGCGCGGCGAATGGCGGTGGTGGGCCACAGCGCGGGCGGCCATTTGGCGGCGATGCTGCTGGCAGCGGATGCTCGTGCGATGGGTTTGCGCGCCGACCAGGGCGTGAAAAACGCCATCGCGATCTCAGGCCTCTTCGATTTGGAAGTCATCCGCCATGTGCCCTTCTTGGCGAACGACTTGCGCTTGACTGAGCGCGATGCCCGCATGTGCAGCCCGGCGTGGATGCCCGCCCCACAAGCCCCCGCAAAGGTCGCTTGCTTCGTCGGCGCAGAAGAAAGCCCCGAGTTCCGCCGCCACAACCAACTCTTGCGACAAGCCTGGGGGAAAGACCGCGCAGGTGTCGCCCAAGAAGTAGCTGGCCGCAATCACTTCAGCGTGTTGGATGCGCTCTTCGACCGAAGGCAGGCCCTGCATCGGCATATCGCCAAAGCTCTCGCTTAGATATGCCTGGAGGTGCACCAAAATTGGCTTGACTGCACCTGCGCGCTGAGGCTATCGTGCCAGTCCACCCAAGGAGTTCACATGGGCCTCATCAAGCTGCTCATTATTCTTGCCATTGGCTACGGGGCCTACAAGCACTTTGAGCCGCAGCTTCAGCGCTCAGGCACAAAGAGCACCGCTTCCTCGAAGGCAGACAAGCTGCCCGACGCGGACTGGGACGCTTTGGAAAAAGAGGCCGAGCGCACCATCCGAAGCATGGGCCTCGACCCGAAGAACGCGGTGGTGGTGGGCCGCACCCGTCAAGTCGTGGACGGGGATGCACCCAGCGACCCAAACCTGCGCTTTGTACCGATGCCCACGCCGCAAGGCCACAGCTCCAAAGGCGTGGTGGTGTTTGCCCCTGCCAACTGCTCAAGGGCTGACGGCTTGCGCGCCGACGACATGATGCGCCGTCTGGAGGCCCAAGGCATTCCCGCAAGCCGCGCCAGCTCAGCCAACTTTCCAGCCGACGGCATGTCCCCAGAGAGCGTCATGCACATGAACTCCGTGATGGCAGGCGCGCTGCCCGCAGTCTTCGTGAACGGCACAGGAAAAGCCAACCCAAGCGTTGAAGAGGTGGTGGCCCAATACAACCGAACGAAAATGTGACTTGCGGGAAAACCCGAATTCATGGCATAATCGCGGGCTTGGTTGAACGCACAGGGGTGCGGCTGCCAACAATCGCGTGCGCCGCACGCACATCAAACCAATGGCTTTGAGGGCTGGTGGGATGAAAGTCGCAAGACTCTTCGCTCTCACATGTGGTGCCCGCCGCGCAAGGCAGTTTTTTCAAACTGCCACGCTGAATTCGCTGATGGGTTGATGCAGATCCATCATTGACGAAGAAAGCCGTAAACACGAGCTTGAGCATTTTGCCTACCCCACGAGGGTTGGGCTGTGCGAGCGAGTGCGCGCGGGATAGCCATGCTAGAAGACCTCCAAGCCGCTCCAGAGCAGTTCGATACCCCTGTTTTTGCGTCAGAGTTAAGCTCTGTCCAAGTAATTACTGAAGCGGATGCTACTGCAATCGTAGCAACTCAAGAGCCCGCCGAAGCCGGCCCGAAACCCATTCCTCAAGCTTTCGTGGCACTCGGCCTTTCGCCCGAGCTGCTGCGCGCTGTGGCCGACCTCGGCTACACCGAGCCCACGCCGGTGCAGCTCCGCACCATTCCCAAAGCGATTCCTGACATCCACGCTGGTGCCAACCAAGACGTGAATGCGTATGTGGATTTGATGGTGTCCAGCCAAACCGGCTCAGGCAAAACCGCCGCGTTTTTGCTGCCCGTGCTGCACCAAGTGCAAGCCTTTGAGACGGCAGCTGCTGAAGCAGAAATCGCCGCCTACAAAGCCGCTCAAGCCAAAGCGATCGAAGAAGGCACCGCACCGCCCAAGCGAGCCAAGCGCCGCAACCCCATGGATCCGCGCCAGTATCAACCCTGCCGCCCGCTGGCGCTGATCCTCACGCCCACACGCGAATTGGCGCAGCAAGTGACCCACGACGCCGTGGATTTGGTGCGCCCGATCAAAGGCTGCCGCATCGCAACGGTGATGGGCGGCACACCCTACGGCATCCAAATTCAGCGCTTGCAAAACGCGGCAGTCGTCGTTGCAACCCCCGGCCGCTTGCTCGATTTGCAGCGCAACGGCCAAATGCAGCTGGATGGTGTGCAATTTTTGGTGGTGGACGAAGCCGACCGCATGCTCGATTTGGGCTTTGCCGACGATCTGGCCGAGATCCACAAGCTTACCCAGGCGCGCCGCCAGACGATGATGTTCTCAGCCACCTTTGCCCCGCGCATCATGGCTCTCGGCGAGCGCGTGATGCGCAGGCCAGAGCGCATCGAAATCTCGGCCCCACACGAGCGCCACAGCAACATCACGCAGCGCCTGTACTGGGCAGATGATGAGCAACACCAGCGCAAACTGCTCGACCATTTCTTGCGCGACACGAGCATCGAGCAAGCCATCGTGTTTGCAGGTACCCAAGAAGAGTGCGACCAAGTGGCGCAAGAGCTGGCAGACGAAGGCTTTTCTGCCGCAGCACTGCACGGCGCGATGCAGCAAACCATGCGCAACCGCCGCCTGCAAGCCTTGAGAGAAGGCCGCATTCAAATCTTGGTGGCAACCGATGTGGCAGCTCGCGGCATTGATGTGCCCAGTATCAGCCACGTGATCAACCACGGCTTGCCGATGAAAGCGGAGGACTACACCCACCGCATTGGCCGCACTGGCCGCGCAGGCCGCGATGGCTTGGCGATCACGATTGCACCGCAGCGTTCACGCCGCCGCGTGGCCGACATCGAAGCCTTCACCCGCAACCCGTTTGAAGTGGCTGTGGTGCCCGGCCTGGAGCCAAAAATTCGCCCACCCGCACCCAAGTGGGGCGCAAAAACTGGCAAAGGTGGCGGCAAGCCCTTTGGTGCAGGCGCAGGCCGCGGCGCACCGCGCTTCAACGACCGCCACGCCGAGCCAGGCCGTGGCCGCACGTTTGAGCCACGTGGTGGCGATTCGCGTGGTTTCGAGCCACGTGGGGAGACTCGTGGATTCGAGCCGCGTGGCGAGCCCCGCAGCTTTGAGCCACGCACCGAGCAACGCGGGTTCGATCCGCGCTTTGCTGAGCGCCGCCCCGCCCCTGCATTCGAGCGTGGGAATGATCGTGGCGACACCCGCGGCTTCGAGCGCGCTCCGCGCCAAGCAGCAGCTGGTGCACCAGCCGACTGGGCCGAGCGCGCCGTGCGCACCCCCGCACCGCGTCAAGACTTTGGTGGTGACTTTGCGGACCGCCGCCCCGCCAAACCGGCCGGCAGCTTTGCACCGCGTCAAAACAGCTTTGCAGCGCCGCGTGGCGACTTCCAAAGCCGTGGTGCACCCGCTGGCGACCGCCCTTTCAAAGGAAAACCCAGCTTCAGTCCTGGTAAAGAGGGCTTCGGTGGCTATCAAAATCGCAGCAGTGAAGGTGGCCGCGCCGCACCGCGAAGCTTCGCTCCCGCCGGTCGCCCTGCCCGCCCGGCACGCCCCGCTCGCTGATTGAGTTTTAGCTAGCCCGGCCATATCGCCGCCGCATCGCTTGAGAGCGATTCGGCGGCGTTTTTCATGCTGAACCTAGAAACCGCAGTTGACCGCTTGCTTCACTGATAAGTACCTGATTTCATGAAGATTTGTTCGCTTTTCAAGCTCACCAATTGGGTGAAAGCGCTACGCACCCGATTGGGCCCGCATGGAGCCGACCAGCGGCGTTGCTCGTCCTTGCGCACACGAGTGCGCTGCGTCCTCGCGCCTTGCTGGATCAGCCCCATGCGAGCCCACTCGGGCGCGTTCAACTGCGGTTTCTAGGCTGAATCGGTTTGCGCAGCCTCGGCTGCGCGGGCTTCGCGCTCAAACGCATTGCCCCAGTACGCGCCCTCGCCTTTTGCCCAAGCGATCAAACTGGCCAAGCTGTAAGCAAGCGGAAACAGCAAGCCCCAACGCAGCGCCTGGCGCACATGGCAAAGCTCGTGGCGCACCAGGCGCTCGTCGCAGTCGGCCAGCGGACGCTTGGCGAGCACGACCTGTCCCACACAAAGGGCAAGCATCGGCCCGGCGGGATGCCGCTGCAACAGCCAAGCGAGGGCTGGCGAACTCATCCACAGGGCACGCGACCCAAGTACCGCGCTGGCGGGCGTGAACGCGACCTGCCAGAGCGGCGGCCACACCAGCCTGATTGGCAACAGCACGAGCAATGCACTGGCCGTGAGCGGCATCGCCCACAGGGCTCGCAGCCAGGCAGTTGCCAACGAGATTGGAGAGCCAAGTCTTGCGGCATTCACAATTTGAAACCTGTTTGCGCTAGCATGCCGAGCAACAGAATGGCGACGTGAAATGCGCCGCAAACGGTCACCTGCACGCAGAGGGGGCCACGGGGATTTTGCGCTGGCCCAGTTGGCGCGCTTCGAGGGTTTTTCATGTCTGATCTCAAACGCATCCTCATCGTGGACGACGACGAGCACATTCTCAGCTTGCTCGCAGCGAAACTGGCATCGCACTACGAAATTCACACGCTGTCCGACCCAACGCAGGCCCTCGCTGCGGCACGCAAGACCCAACCGCATCTGTTGCTTTGCGACATTGACATGCCAGAAATGGGGGGCGGCGATGTGGTGGCGGCCCTCACCGAAGACGGTCGCACGCAAAGCATCCCCGTGGTTTACCTGAGCGGCATGGTCTCACCTGATGAATTGACCGACCTGGGCGGCTACGTGAGCGGAAAGCCGGGTGTGTCCAAACGATCGAGCGTGAAACAGCTGGTGGCCGTCATCGAGCGCGAGCTCCAGCGCGATCCTGCCTGAGGCTTCGAGCGCGGCGCCCTGATCGTGCTTCTGGGTTGGCCCATGCTTGCTTTTGCCTGCTCGGCTTTCACCCGCTGTCGATCCGCCACTTTGATGCTGGGTTTGGCGCTGGCAACGCTTTTGAGCGCTTGCGCGCGCACCCAACCCGACAGTCCTATTGCAGAAGACGGGCAAATCTTCATCAGCCACGAGCACGCCAGCAGCAGCTTTGCGCCAGTAGAGCTTCGCGGTGGATGGCGGTTTGCTTGGGGCCAGTGGATTGCTCCGGCACAGGCCAGCAGCATTTCTGGCACGCTCTCCGTGCCTGGCACGTGGAACAGTTTCTCACACGAGGGCAAAGCCGTTGGCGGTCAGGGCCAGGGCACCTACGCGCTCAAGGTGCTCTGCGATCCGGGTGACAAGCTGGCGTTTTCGATTCCGTCGCAGCGCTCCATGCTCCGGCTGTTCGTGAACGGCGAGCTGCTGGTGGAGCAAGGCGAGCTTGGCGTCAGCAGT
>JAAFHN010000242.1 GCA_013298415.1 Comamonadaceae bacterium | reverse complement strand
TGCGGTAGCCGTTTTCGGCCAGATGCACCTTCGGGATCAAGCCTTGCTGCTCGTAGTAGCGAATATTGGCAGCAGACACGCCGCTGGCCTGCGCGGCCTGCAAAATCGACATCGGCCCCGCGCGGCTTGGGGGGTTTTTCGCCATGGGCTTGACCTTCGAGTGACTTGAAGCTTTCCAATTGTGCCCATCCCTGGTTTTTAAGTAAATCTCTATGTCAGCCCACTGCGATCATCACCACACCGATCACGCCCACGCCCCCGATCTTTCGCCCGCCTACCGCCGCGTGCTGTGGATTGCCCTCGTTCTGAACTTGGGCATGTTTTTCGTGGAAGTTGCTGCAGGTGTGCAAGCCCGCTCCGCCTCGCTCTTAGGCGATGCAGTGGATTTTTTGGGCGATGGGCTGAACTACGGCGTGTCGCTTGCGGTGCTGGGCGCAGCAGCCGCCGTTCGCAGCAAAACGGCGCTTTTCAAGGCTGCATGCATGCTGGCTTTCGGCATCGGCATCTTGGGCTACAGCGCCGTGCAGGCCGTACAACACTGGCAAGCACCTTCCGCCAGCCATTTGCCCCTTGCTCCCGTGATGCTCGCAATTGGCTTCTTGGCACTCGTGGTGAACGTAGGCGTGGCCGCCATGCTCTACCAGCACCGCAACGGCGACGCAAACATGCAATCCGTGTGGCTGTGCTCGCGCAACGATGCGATCAGCAACATAGCCGTGATGCTGGCCGCCCTCGGCATCTTCGGCACCGGCACCCCTTGGCCCGATTGGTTCGTAGCCGCGATCATGGGCGTGCTGGCCATCACATCCGGCAGCACCGTTTGGAGCCGCGCAAGAGCAGAATTGGCAAATAATTCAGTCAAATAGCTCCTACGTCCTTGTATTTACTACATTCATTGCTACATTTTTTGTATTCATCATGAGCGCACCACGCCACGCGGTATTGGCCGCACTCGCTGCCGCAGCGCTCTTTGGCGCGAGCACGCCACTCGCCAAGCAGCTGATGGGCGATGGCCTATCGCTTTCAGGCGCGTTTTTGCTGGCGGGCCTGCTCTACTTGGGCAGCGGTTTGGGGCTGGGTGCTGCGCGGCTCTGGCGCGATGGCGGCTGGCGAGCAGTGGAGATGCCGCGTAGCGAGTGGCCCTGGCTCTTGGCTGCGATTGCCTTTGGCGGCGTGCTGGGGCCGCTGCTGCTGATGCTGGGCTTGTCGCACACAGGCGCGGCAACCGCCTCGCTCTTGCTCAACTTGGAATCGGTTCTCACCGCCCTTCTCGCCTGGCTGGTATTTCGCGAACACACAGATCGGCGCATGGTGCTGGGCATGCTCTTGATCGCAGCGGGCGGCCTGGTGCTGGCGTGGCCCGCAAGCGGCGGCAGTGCAGCCCAAGGCGCTTCGCCAAGTGCCCCTTGGCTCGGGCCCTTGGCCATTGCGCTGGCTTGCTTGGCCTGGGCAACCGACAACAACCTCACCCGCAAAGTCTCGGCCAACGACGCGCTCTTCATCGCTGGAAGCAAGGGCCTGATTGCGGGTGGCGTGAACACAGGCATCGCGCTCGCCATGGGTGCGAGCCTGCCCGCAGCCCCCGCGCTGGCGCAAACGCTCGTGATCGGATTTTTTGGCTACGGCCTGAGCCTCGTGCTCTTTGTGCTGGCACTGCGCGGCTTGGGCGCAGCGCGAAGTGGCGCGTATTTTTCAACCGCGCCCTTTGTGGGGGCAGCCCTGTCGATTGCGCTGTTCAACGAAGCCACCAGCACCGCCTTCTGGGTGGCGCCAGTGCTCATGGCAGCAGGCGTTTGGCTGCACCTGCAAGAGCGCCACAACCATGAGCACGAGCACGCGGAGCTGGCGCACACGCACCAGCATACCCACGACGAGCACCATCGCCACAGCCACGGGTTCGAGTGGGATATGGCCAAGGCGCACAGCCACGCCCATCGGCATGAACCGCTGAAGCATGCGCACCCGCACTACCCCGACATCCACCACCAGCATCCGCACCGGTGATGGATGGTGGCGAAGGCTTTACTTCTTCACTTCAAAGCGGGCGGTCTTTGGGGCCATGCCAGCGAATGTGATCACGGCGACGCCTTTGGTTCCTTTGCTCACATCGAAGCTGCCCTTGGCCTCAAATTTGTCACCAACCAAGGTCAGGGGCACCTCGGTCTTTTGACTGCCATTGAGCAAACTGAGCTTGGCCGTTGCGCCCTCAAGTTTGACTGGTTTGTGGCCGCGCACGTGCACGTGAATCACGTCCGCTTTGAGCACAAACTCAAAATCAACGTCTTTCACTTCGGCCACGATACCCCCGTGTTTGGGCGAATGGTCGTGGCCAGCGCCAGCCCAGGCAGGGCTGGCGGCGAGAACTGTCAGGGTGGCTGCGAAAGCCAGAGAGTTGCGCATTGTCATGAGAAAGTCCTATAGAACAGTGGGTGGAACGGGGGGGAACTAAAGCGCCTCGGCGTCGGTTTTGGCAGCCAGCGCTTGAATGCCGCGCTGGCCAAAAAGCTTGACCATGCAGGGCGTGAGGAAAGAATCGAGCAGCGTGGCGGTGATGAGGCCACCAAAAATGACGACTGCCACGGGGTGCAAAATTTCAGTGCCAGGCTGCTCGGCTTCCAGCATCAGCGGCGCCATGGCGAGCGCAGCCACCAGCGCAGTCATCAACACCGGCGTGAGCCGCTCGGCGCTGCCGCGCATGAGCATGGCGTCGCCAAACACCTCGCCGTCGAACTTGCACAGGTTCACGTAGTGCGAGACCTTCAAGATACCGTTGCGAATGGCGATGCCCGCAAGCGTGATGAAGCCCACCAAGGCCGCCACGCTGAGCGGCTGGCCTGAGAGCCAAAGGGCCGCCACTGCGCCCACAAGAGCCAGCGGGATGTTGGCCATGATGATCCCGGCCAACACGGCGGACTGGTAGCGCGAAAAGAGGATCAGAAAGATCAGCGCCACAGAGGCAATCGAGAGCAAGCCAATCACACGGCTCGCAGCCGCTTGCGCCTCAAACTGGCCACCGAGCGTGATGAAGTAACCCTCTGGCAGTTTGGTGGTGCTGGTGATGGCTCGAATGTCAGCCACCACATCACTCAGCGCCCTGCCCTGGGCGTTGGCGCTCAGCACGATGCGGCGGCGGCCGTCATCGCGGCTGATTTGGTTGGGGCCGTCGGCTTCCTCCACGGTTGCGAGTGAACTCAAGGGCAAACGACCCGAGGGCGTTTCGATCATCAGCGCCTTCAAGCCCTCAATGCCGCGCGATGCTTCGGGCAGGCGCAACACCAGGTCAAAGCGCCGCGAGCCTTCGGCAATTTGTGTGATCCGCTCGCCCTGAGAAAGGGTTTGCAACTCTTGCAGCAGCTTGCCGGGTGCAATGCCAGCCAAGCGAGTGCGATCAAAGTCAAGGCGCACCCGCACTTGCGGCGTGAGCACTTGCTTTTCGATTTCCAAATCTGCAATGCCTGGCACTTTGGCCAACTGCTCGCGCAAGGCGTCGGCTTGGGCGCGCAGGGTGTCGAGGTCGTCACCGTAGAGCTTGATCGCGATCGTGGAGCGCACACCAGAGAGCATGTGATCGATGCGATGGCTGATGGGCTGGCCAATCGAGATGGCAGCAGGCAGTGTGGCGAGTGCCTCTCGAATGTCGCCATACACCTGATCGAGCGGCCTGCCCGCTCGCAGGCCCACGTCCAGCTCGCTCACATGCACACCTTCGGCATGCTCATCGAGCTCGGCGCGGCCAGAGCGGCGCCCCACATGCGCGACTTCGGGCACGGCTTTGATTTTCAGCTCGGCAATGCTGGCAATTCGCGCCGATTCAGCCAGCGTGGTGCCGGGATTCAAGCGGATACCCACGAGCGCCACACCCTCATTGAACGGTGGCAAAAATGTGGTGGGAAAGAGCGGCACGACCGCCGCCGCCGCCACGACAGCGAGCATGCCCGCAACCAGCCAGCGCTTGGGCGCCGCGAGCGCCATAGCCAGCGCACGCGCATACACCCGCTTGAGCCAAGCCTGGGCCTTTGTGTCGCCGTGGCCCAAATTTTTCATGCGCGGCAGCAGGTGGTAAGCCATCACTGGAGTCACTGTGACCGACACCAGCATGGATGCCAAAAGCGACACGATGTAGGCCACGGCCAATGGCTGCATCAATCGGCCTTCCACACCCGGCAAAAAGAAAAGCGGCAAGAGCACCAGGCCTACGATCACAGTTGCGTACACAATGGCCGAGCGCACTTCGAGGGTGGCATTGAAGAGCAGCTTTAGCGTGTTTTGCTGCTGAGCCTCGGGCTTGGCGCGGTCTTCCTTCAATCGGCGAAGCATGTTTTCCACGCCCACCACCGCGTCGTCCACCAGCTCGCCGATGGCAATCGTCAAGCCGCCCAGCGTCATGGTGTTGATGCTCAGGCCCGTCCAGTAAAACACCAGCGCCGTGATCGCGAATGAAAGCGGAATGGCAGTGAGCGAAATCAACGTGGTGCGCAGACTCGCCAAAAAAAAGTACAGCACCACGGCCACCACGGCAAAGGCCAGCATGAGCTTGGATTGCAGGTTGCTCACCGATGCCTCGATGAAAGTGGCTTGTCGCATGGTCACTTTGGGCTGACCCACGCCGGCTGGCAGGCCCGCTTTGAGCTCGCCAAGCGCAGATTCAATGCGCTTGGTGAGCGCCACGGTGTCAGCGCTGGGCTGCTTTTGCACACCCACCACCACTGCACTTTGGCCGTTCAAACCCGCATCGCCTCGGCGAATGGCGGGTGCGAAGCTCACCTTGGCGATTTGGCGCAGCTCCACCGTGCGGCCCTCTCGGTAGCCCACTGCCACGCGCTGCAAATCTTCCAGCCTCGTGGTTTGGCCCACATGGCGGATCAAATACTCACGGCCGTTGAGCTCCAAAAATCCACCGCTGGTGTTGCTGGCAAAGCCGCGCACTGCTTGCGCAACCGATTCGAGCGTGATGCCGCGCGCTGCCATCGCAGCGGTGTCAGGCTGCACCTGGTATTGGCGCACTTCGCCGCCGATGGGGATCACTTGCGCCACGCCTGCAATGGTGAGCAAGCGG